>JBIIJL010000077.1:0-8717 GCA_044233795.1 Legionella sp.
TGGCGCGAACGTGCTGCTAAGCGGGCTAGCTCATCAAGAGATACATTTTTCAGAACCCCAACCGAAATTGAAGCAACAAATATAGATCCCTCAGCCGATCGTTCTTTGACGCCTCGATAGACCATCACAACGGCCATCCTCCATTAAGATGCTCTGGATGATGGCCTTTTTTATGATAGAATTCGCGTCTTTCATCCTTTAGGTTTAATCATGGATAAGACATACTCCCCAGAAGCAATTGAAAACACATGCTACAAAACTTGGGAGGCGAGGCATTATTTTTCCCCACATGGTGATGGGAAGAGTTTTTGTATCATGTTACCCCCGCCGAACGTCACGGGAAGTTTACACATGGGGCATGGCTTTCAACACACATTGATTGATGCCCTTATTCGGTATCAACGCATGATGGGTGCACGCACGCTCTGGCAACCAGGCACCGATCATGCTGGTATATCAACCCAATTAGTCGTTGAAGGCCAGCTTGATAAAGAAGGCTTATCACGCAAGGACATGTCTCGAGATGAATTTCTAAACCGTGTTTGGCAATGGAAAGAACAATCAGGTGGCGAGATTACCCGCCAAATGAGACGTATTGGATCTTCTGCCGATTGGTCACGCGAGCGCTTTACCATGGATGATGGCTTATCAGCTGCTGTACAAAAGGTGTTCGTGCAACTTTACGATGAAGGGCTCATCTACCGCGGAACCAGACTTGTGAACTGGGACCCAAAACTCGGCACAGCCATTTCTGATCTTGAAGTAATCTCTGAAGAAGAGGATGGATTTCTCTGGCACATTCGCTATGCTTGTGTTGAGTCACCTAACGAATCACTCATTGTCGCCACCACAAGACCTGAAACCCTACTCGGTGATGCAGCCGTTGCAGTTCATCCTGAAGATGAGCGTTATCAACACCTAATAGGTCAATCGCTTCATTTACCTTTATGCGACAGAACCATCCCTATCATTGCCGACACTTATGTTGACAAAGATTTTGGTAGTGGATGTGTAAAAATTACCCCAGCGCACGATTTCAACGATTATGAAGTGGGCAAGCGCCATAAATTACCTGAAATTAACATTTTCACTAAAAAAGGGGCGCTCAATAAAAACGTTCCGTTAACCTACCAAGGCATGGATCGATTTGTTGCTCGAACACGCATCATTGAAGATTTAGAAGCCTTGAATTTGCTTGTTCAAACAGAACCACATAAATTAACCATTCCCAGAGGTGAGAAGTCAGGCGTAATCATTGAGCCATTGCTCACTGATCAATGGTACGTTAAAACCAAACCTCTCGCACAACCGGCCATCGATGCCGTTAAAAATGGTAGCATCCGTTTTATTCCTGACAATTGGAGTAAAACATATTTCCAATGGATGGAGAATATTGAAGACTGGTGTATTAGTCGTCAATTATGGTGGGGCCACAGAATTCCTGCTTGGTATGACAATCACGGTTTTACCTATGTCGGGTACAGCGAAAACGATGTGCGTTTTAAATACAAGCTCGATCCCTCTGTGCAACTTAAACAGGACGAAGACGTACTTGACACTTGGTTTTCATCTGCACTTTGGCCTTTTTCAACACTTGGCTGGCCAGAGCGAACTGCTGAGCTTGAGGCTTTTTATCCAACCACCGTCCTTTTTACAGGCTTTGATATTATTTTCTTTTGGGTCGCACGCATGATAATGATGGGACTCAAATTTACCGGTAAAATCCCATTTAAAGAGGTAGTGATCACAGGTTTAATTTGCGACTCTGATGGTAAGAAAATGTCCAAATCAAAAGGCAATGTCCTTGATCCAATTGACATCATTGATGGTATCAACATTGATAGTCTTATTAGTAAACGTACCAATAACCTCGTGTTAAGTTCAGCTCGAGACAAAATTGCGAAAGCAACCCGCAAGCAGTTTCCAGAGGGCATTAGTGCGTTTGGTGCTGATGCGCTACGTTTTACATTTTGCTCACTTGCATCCAATGCACGCACCGTTCGCTTTGATATGAATCGTGTTGAAGGGTATCGTAATTTTTGCAATAAGCTTTGGAATGCCGCGCGTTTTGTTTTGATGAGCACAGATGAAGAACGCATTGATTTTGGTGACGGGGCTTTTCAATATAGCCCGGCTGATCTGTGGATTTTATCAAAATTACAACGGACCATCGCAGCCTGCCACCAACATTTTCAAACCTATCGCTTTGATTTGTTGGCTAATACGCTGTATGAATTTGTCTGGCATGAGTATTGTGACTGGTATCTAGAACTGGCCAAACCTGTCCTCTACGATGAGTCCTCTTTAAGTGCTATGAAGCGAGGCACCCGACGGACGCTTATTCATCTCCTTGATCAGATTCTAAGACTATTACACCCATTAATTCCGTTCATCACTGAAGAAATTTGGCAGCGCACAATTAAGGTGATCGGCGAAAACAATGACACCATTATGCTCAGTGAGTATCCAATGGTAGACTCGATTCTACTAAGTGATGAGATTGAAGAGGAGCTCGATTGGCTCAAGAGCGTTATCCAAGCTGTACGTAACATCCGCAGTGAGATGGGGATAAGTCCCGCAAAAGCCATACCCCTGTGTCTTCGAAACGTGTCAGAAGCAATGCTCGAACGTATCGAAAAATACCGCGCGATACTCATCTCGTTGGCTAAATTATCTGAGATTAAATCCTTAACCAATCCAGATCACGCCCCAGTCTCAGCAACAGCTGTCGTGGGTGACATTGAGCTTTTAATTCCGATGGCAGATCTCATTGATAAAGACCAAGAATTGGTACGTCTTGAAAAAGAAATAGTCAAACTTGATAAAGATATTGCTTTTATTGAGGGTAAGCTCAACAACCCGGAATTCACAGATAAAGCACCTCGAGAGATTATTTCTAAAGAAGAGGAAAAGCTTAAGCTTTACCAGATGACGCGGGATAAATTAGTTTCTCAACACGTAACAATTAAAAACTTATAGAGCATGCTGACATACGTACTATTGGCGAGGAGAAATCACCTAACCGTTTTCGACGCGCCGATTGATCCACATTCCAAGCATACATGTGGTGATAACCCCTAACCAGACGCTGTATTTTTGCCATTCTGCTCCAACGATTTTTAAAGCATCTGGGCTTTGCAAAATAGAAAATGGGATAGCAAGCAACACATCAATAAGGGCAGCGCCAGCTACCAACCCACAAGCAATCAAGGTAGCAATTTGTTTATGTCGATTTTCGTCATTATGAGAAAGTTTTTGTTTACGTAAGCGTCTTTCTACAATTTTAGCCATCATCCCCCCTAAAAAAAGCGGAAAAGAAGATGAAATGGGCAAATACATACCAATTGCAATTCCTAAAACAGATAGCTGAAAATAACGCTGCAATTTAAATAATCGGTGGATAACAATCACCCCAAGAATAATAAATACTCCAACAAACATCATAAGCCATGGCAAACTATGTTGGAACACTGCTTCTGTCACTGCAGCAAGCATTGCGGCTGTTGGTGCCGGCAAAGACTGAGCTAAATCCATCCCCTCGCGTGGCATCACCCCTGCAATCCCATATACGTTAAAAAGCAATTGCATCACCGGTGGAATCACCAATGCTGATACTACAACCCCTATCAATAACATCACTTGTTGCTTCCAAGGGGTCGCTCCCACTAATTGCCCAACTTTTAAATCTTGTGTATTGTCATTAGCAATAGCGGCAATCCCTGTCACCACTGAACCTATGATGATGGTCATCGCCTCACAGGCCTTAATTGCTGAACGACTCAAAGGTAGGGGCACAACTTGGTTGACGATACCCAATAATAGCCATGCTGCAAATAAAATTCCTGCGATAACAATTGAACTACCAGGACTTGCCGTTACCCCAACCATTCCTGAAAAATAGGCTGTAATGACTGAAAACAAAAAACCAACAACCAACACATACACCACCATGCCAAATACTAAACTCGGCGCGTAGCTACCATCAAGCCCTGCCTGAGCCAAAGGAAAGACGAACTGAAAAAACAAAAACAAAATCGCCGCCATCATAAAAATACCAATCAAAATATATGGCATGGGGATATCTTTATCAGTACGCGGTATTTGATGGGATGATTTGCTTTTGGACATAAACGCACGAAACGACAAATTCATGCTGTTCAAAAGTGGTTTTGTTAATTTGAAAAACGTAAATATGCCTGCAAATAACATCGCACCGATTCCAAGATAACGCATTTCATTGCTCCACAATAACATAGCAGCTTTTTCTGGAGCATAATTAAGGACATAATGGGGGAAAAATTGACTCACCAGGGGCAATGCAAACATCCAGGAGATTACAGCACCTGAAAAAATACTCAAGGCCATTTCATGCCCCACTAGAAAGCCTGCACCTATCATCGTTGCAGAAAACCCGCCCCCTAAACCAAACAGTGATCGGTTAGCCACAAACCAATAACTAAAGCTACTCGCAATGATCTTAAAACCCATTTGAAATAATTCAAGCACGGCACCTATTGCCCCACCCCAAATAATATCTTTTACTCCAACTCTGTCCGTCGCTGTTTTTAAAACTTCAGCAATTGCACGCCCTTCTGGGAACTTCAAGATAGGCTCATTGACCAATACACGGCGTAATGGGATAGAAAACAGTACACCTAAAACACCACCAATTGCAGCAATGAAAAAATTAGTGAAATAGTCGAAATGATGCCAAAATCCAATAATAATCAATGCTGGGATAGTGTACACAATACCGCCGGCAACAGCCTCACCTGCAGAAGCTGCTGTTTGTACTGCGTTGTTTTCAAGAATGGTCGACTGCTTAAATAAACGCAACACGCCCATAGAAATAATCGCGGCAGGAATTGAGGCCGAAGTTAATATACCAAGTTTTAGTGCCAAATATGCGTTTGATGTTGCTAACAACACAGTCAATATGACCGCTAATATAATTGATCGGATCGTCAATTCTCTGATATTTTCGTTAGCAGCAATATAGGGTATTGATTCGCGGTTCATTCCATTACTCTTCATCTTTTTGCCACTCACCATGAATCATTGTTCGATGTGATACAGGATGACCCATGTAATAACACAACGCCGCGCTTTCAGTCGTTGACCAAAGCACCAAATCAGCGGCCAAACCTACCGCCAAAGTTCCTGTGACTTCTTTAAGCCCAAGTGCTTTGGATGCCTGTAGTGTCACCCCACTCAACACTTCAGGCACGCTTAGAGAAAACAAAAGACACGCCATGTTCATCATCATGCGTAAAGACGTCGTAGGCGAGGAGCCAGGGTTACAATCAGTCGCCACAGCCATGCCGACACCCGCTTCCCTAAAAAGCTCAATGGGTGGAACACGCGATTGTTGCAAAAAATAATATGCACCGGGTAGCAGAACTGCGACCGTTTGATGCTGCGCCATCAAATGCACGCTTTTAGCATCCGTAAATTCAAGGTGGTCACAAGAGAGGGCTCCATATCGCGCTGCAAGTTGGGATGCTCCCATATTAGATAGTTGCTCAGCATGGCATTTTATGGGTAGAGAAAGCGCTTCTGCCGCCATGAACAATCGCTCAGTTTCTTCGATAGAAAAGGCCATCTGCTCACAGAAAACATCCAAAGCATCTACCAAATTTTCATCAACTATTTGTGGTAACACATCTTCAATTAGATAAGTCACATATTCTTTAGAATTTCCCTTATATTCAGGGGGTATTGCATGAGCGCCGAGGAAGGTTGTTTTTACTCTCAGGCCGGTCAATTGACCGAGGCGTCGAGCTACTCGAAGAATTTTAAGTTCAGAGGCAAGGTCCAAACCGTAGCCTGATTTGATCTCAACTGTAGTTACACCTTCACGCTGCATCGCTTTGATCCTCGGCAAGGATTGTTGCAATAACTCGTCCTCACTTACTTTACGAGTCTCCTTAACCGTGGATAATATTCCTCCTCCACATCGGGCAATCTCTGCATAATTTGCCCCTGCAAGGCGCATTTTAAATTCATGAATCCTTTGGCCTGCATACACCAAATGGGTGTGACAATCTATCAGGCCAGGAGTGACCAATTGACCTTTACAATCAATCATCTCCTTTACACCCTGTTGTATAGCAATTGGTAACTCATCCATCGCACATACGGCAACAATAAAGCCATTTTGTACTGCGAGAGCGTGTTTTTGTTTCTCAACACCCAGTGGGTCCAAGATGGTTACATTTAATAACAGTGTGTCACACCCCCCCATCAACACCTCACGCCTCTTCCCACTTGGGGACCAAGTGGGGTGGAACAAGCCACTCGGGATGGAGTGCTTCGTTGTAGATATCCCATTCTTCTGAAACATATCTGGCTTGTTCGAGATCCAACAGTAACCAACACAAAAAAACTGCAACAGTTTCAGGCAATATGAGCTGTTGTCGGGCTTTCAATGCTTTGAAAAACTCACTTTTTGTTTGATCCATAAAGCTTGCTTTGCGGATAATTGCTTGCATATCAGTATCAATGATACCAGGCATCACACTCGCAAAAGCAATGTCTGTGCTTTCTAATTGCCAGCAGCGTGTTAACATCGAAAGTGCCGCTTTTGACACACAATAACCCGTCCACCCTTTAACTGGAAAATGGGCAGCACCTGATCCAATATTTAAAACTCGCCCCCCTTTTAGTTTATCTTTCAAAATTTGGGTTAAAAAAAGCGGGGCATCAAGATTGGTGGACATGATGTTATGCCAAGCGCCAGATTCTATTTTGGTGATAGGTGCTATCGGCTCAATAATCCCTGCGTTATGAATCAGCCCAGCAATCGTCGCAGTTTCACTTAAAAAAGCCGCAATAAGCTCACGGCCTTCAGGGGTGGCGACATTGGCACACAAATAACTGATATTTTTGGAGAAAGCCGCCGTTGTTTTCAATGGCTCTTCTCGCCGACCTACAATCAGGACAGGTTTTTCTCGTGAAGCCAAAGCATGCGCTAGTTCCCTACCAATGCCGGAACCTCCGCCAGTTACAACAAACACAACTGGTACTCCAAAACCTTAGTGAAATATTGCAGATGATATCAGTTATCCAAACAGATAGCACATCATCAATCAACCCCAGTCAACACGTTTTGCCGCCCTCCAAAACTTATCACATCCAAAGGCAAGGGTAGTTGATTGCTCAACGACCAACTCAACCCGCGATTGGTAGAGGTATAGCTTAATGGATACAGGTTATTGTCTTGGGTTAAATAGTAGCCAACAGCGCTACAATAGAGCCCTGAACTATCGCAAGTAATGCCGCGCAAACCACTTTTTCGCCCACCATTCCCTGCAACATCAATTGGTAGTTGAAGGGTTGTGCCCAATACCCAATTGAGCGAAGCATTAGACGTCGTATAGGTGATCGGCAAAAAGTTATTGCTCATGTTAAGATAATAACCCACTGCCACGCATTGATTCCCACCATTATTACAATGTATCCCACTCAGGAAACTTTGTTGCACACCATTAGAAACCACATCAGCAGGAAGGGGTAAGACGGCATTCAATGACCAGCTCACACCACCATTCTTGGACGTAAAGCTCAATGGTACAACATCATTACTGGTGTTGCGGTAATAGCCTATGGCATTACAAACTTGGCCTTGGGTGTCACATGCAATACCCTGAAGCACTGATGTTTGCGCGCCATTAGATGCCACATTACTTGGCAAAGGCAGTGGATTGCTCAACGACCAACTTGCCCCACCATTGTCCGACGTATAACTTAAAGGCACGATATTACTGGCCGTGGTAAGATAAAACCCAACAGCATTACAAATCAGACCTGTATTATCACAAGTCACGCTGTTAAGCTCTGTATTCAAACCTTGTGCTGCTGCATTCACAGGAATAGGCAATGACGTGCTCAACAACCAACTACCTCCCCCATTGACTGAATAATAACTCAGCGGTGCAAGACTGCTGTGATTATTTCGATAGAAACCAACTGCCGTGCAACGAGCACCAGTGCCATTGCAACTGACCCCCATTAATTGGCTATTTTGCAGCCCTGAAAGCGAAACGTCCTTCGGCAAAGTCAACAACCCTGCCACAATCCAACTCGCCCCACCATCGGTTGTATAATAGCTCAAAGGAGCATAAGAGTTACTTGCCGTTAAGTAATAACCAACAGCCGAACAAACAAGCCCTGAACTATTGCAACTTGAGCTTTGTAAAGCGCTATTTTTAGCACCATTTTGTATCACGTTGAAAGGATCTGGGAAAACTGCCGTCAAAGACCAGTTTGCCCCAGCATCTGTAGAATAAAAGCCTAACGGTAAAATATTGTTGCCCACATTACGATAAAACCCAACGGCTGTCGTTTGAAGAGCATCAGATGCGACGATTTCCATAAAAAACAAAATAAAACCCGCGATCCCTCGTCGCTTATTCATATTCCATCAATCCTTGATCACATTAAACGGCATCTTACCGATCAACCGATTCCTTTAACAAAGCTTAGCAGCTCTACTTGAGATATCAAATAGGTATAAATTTAAGCATTTTTGGATTTTCCGGGTTGATCAGTGTCAGCAACGTCTTTAGCTTGCTTGTTTTGTTTTTGGCGCTGATCTATTTTACCAAGGCCGTGTCCAATCACAGTCGCTGAAACAATGTATGGGACAACCGCTTCTACGATATTTCTTACTTTCTTTACGCCCTTAAAAAATCGACTTGGCATATATTCCCCCATGA
>JBIIJL010000078.1:0-8680 GCA_044233795.1 Legionella sp.
AATGAGTGGTTAGCAGAGCAAGAGCTGAACAAAACAAACGTCATTGAATTAAACAAAATGGCGAACTAAACAATTAACTTGATGGGCTGAATAAATGAGAATTTACAGCAAATTTAGGACTTGACCAAAGATCGAAAAACGATCATTCAGTATGAAAATTATTTCGTTCCTGGTATAATCTACCTAATTTATACCTATCGATATTAGAAATATGCCAAGTATTTCTGTTAACGCCCCTCATGTTTTATACGTTGAATCAATGCTGGATGAGCAACAACGCTTTCTTCAACAATGTGAAACCATCAAACAATGGCAAACTAGACGATTGACTGCATATGATCTGCTTGGCTTATCTCCTAGGTTTACAAAGCAAGATTTTAAAAGAGCGAAGATGAAAATGTTTCTGCATTTTCATCCTGATAAAAATTCAAGCGATTCTCTGAATGCAGATGCTGCATTTAAGGTGTTGAAAGATGCGGCCGAGTATTTGGATTTTTATGAGCAGAGCGATCGAAGTGATGATTCAACTGTTTGCAATAATCCTTTTTATCCAAAAAGGATGGGGATCTCTACTTCGTCTAAAAAAGCTCCTGTGCGAAAGTTCCCAGCTCAACAAGAATATGAGCGGAGATTAGTCTCTGTATATAATACTCAATCTATTTCTTCTGACGATGAGGCATTTTTTCGAGATACAATTACAAAACATCCTGAGTATCTATCCTTATCATTGCATGAAACCAATGGTTGTAATTTGTTTAATGTTGTCTGTGAGTGCGGTGGTAATTCATCTTTTTTTCAATGGCTAACTTCTCAGCCATATGCAGAAGAGACTTTATTAAAATTTAATCAAGGCGGATGGAATTGTTTTTGCTCGGCTATGCATTTTGGTCGGAGAGATTGTTTACGATTTTTATTTGATACATATGGCATGGAGGTATTTCAAGCCGCTGGTATTGATGATGGTCTACCTTTATTAGTGGTGGAAGATGAGCAACTACCAATTCTAGATTTTTTGTTTAATGAGTTAGGCTATGCGCCTAAAACATCTTATGACATGGGTCGAGTTCTTTGTGCTACCTTTCAGTACATTGAGGCGAAAGTAGATCTTTTCAAAAAATTGTATCGTACATTTGTCGTACGTACGTGGTTGATCGATTCTCAAGGGGTATTCAGCACAGCGGTGAATGACGGAAAACTTTCGATACTGACTACAATGCACGAAGAGGGAATGATAAATCCGGACACAGCGTTGCCTGTATTTAAAAACGCTAGTGATTTCAATTTGTTTTTAGCGAAACCTTCATCAACAGAAGTGATCGCTTTTCTGAAAAGTACTGGGTATAAAAAGATATATAAATTAGATTCTCCTGGCTATCTCATTCAATTGCTTGATTTAAACATTATCTCGGTTGAGGAGCTATTACAACAGTACCCAACTTCCTCAGATATTTGGGGTAGTGAACCATTGATTACCACTATAGTGTCTAAAGATAGGGCTAAATTTAAGGCTTGGTTAGCGCAGTGCCCATTTCATGATTGTTTCCAGGCTCAACCTGGTTATACAAAAGACTCCATGGAACATCGATTTCTCGGCATTATGAATAAAGAGAAATGGAGTTTTCAACTTGAACAGGTGGCATATATCCAAGAGAGATGGGATTCTGTATGGAGAACCATTGCAGAAAATCCAGTAACACTGGGGCGTGATTATAGGGAAACACTCGACCATCTTATTGAAAGCATCGCCAGATGCCCAAATCCCGCTCCTCATTTAAAAAAATTATATAATATTCCAGTAGAGTTAAGCCTGCAGCATGAAGATAGTGTTCAGACTTTGCACTTCGCGTCATTCACCCCATTGCAATTGCTGCTTGCATTAAATGAAACCGCGCCAGCAATACGTTTAATAAAGAGTGGGTTTGTCGATTCGAGGCAAGAAGTACAGTATACGGAATCACTGTATGTAGACGGGGTTTATGTTTCTTTAGATACGCCTAGAAGAATGTCGATAATTGATTTCGCCCGCATTCATAACTTAGCAGAAGTTGAAAAAGCTATCCAACTATGTGAGGCAGAAGCTTATCTTTATCAAAGAGCCTTAGAGAGAAATTACAAAACGCAATGTTCATTTTTTGGTTTTTTTAACATACATTTTGGATTCTCGAAGCAGGAGAAGATTACAGCTGCTCGTGCCCTTATCAGCTATTTAAAAAATAAAGTACCTATCCCTGAGTCATGTAGGCCAGCTTTGTCACAAGGTGAGTTAGGTAAAGTTGCGGCATTAAATGGTGTTGAATATATGGTTCTACAACAAGCAGTCCCAAATAGGGCTATCTGAGCCAATATAACAATCCAATCGTATTGTGCGCAGAAACTTGAACCAACGGTCGTTACACTACTCTTGTATTGGTTAGAGTTTCATCTTCTTTTCTAAAGTTATCTTGTAAAACTA
Source organism: Legionella sp. (assembly GCA_044233795.1). Classification (GTDB taxonomy): domain Bacteria; phylum Pseudomonadota; class Gammaproteobacteria; order Legionellales; family Legionellaceae; genus JBIIJL01. The sequence continues at coordinate 2,453 of JBIIJL010000078.1, forward strand.
GGTTATAAAACTGCGTCGTTGCTCCCTTACGTCCCACTCTAGGCTCCTCTATAGCCTCTTTAGCAAGGTCTTTCACTTTTGCTCTGCAATCAATTTCTGTGATCTGGTGGTGATGATACTGGACCAGACAATTGTATATTGCTGCCACTCTATGGGGCACTTGTTTGATCGATCCACAAACTAGCCTCAAAGGAATTCCACCGCTAAAAAACAGTAGTTTTCCAACAGCAAAAATTTGACCTTCTATATAGCATTTGATAGCAGACAAATTGTTTTTTTGGATGGAAGATTGTACTTCAATTGCTTCAATTGGCGGCACTATTTTCCCATACATCACGCTTGTTTGTTTAGGTAAAAGATATAGATAACGGCTGTATAAGGTCGTTTTAACACCTGCTCCATAAAATGCATCCAGTTTATCCGGGTGATCAGAAAAGCAGCAAAACCTATCGCCCTGAGAGTCCACTGAATAGGCTCGATTTGAGTGATGCTCAATAAAAATATTCCATGTATGTGCCCTATCAGCAATATTTTGCCGATGATGTATGATAGTTCCATTGAGCACCCCATCCTCCACTAACCGAGTCATCAAATAGGCATTTAATAGAGCATGGTGTCTGCATTTGCCCATTTTATGCAATATGAACTCATGTAGATAGATCGACTTGTCTCTAGAAGATAAACGCTTTTGAATAAAGTCATCGACCTGCGATGCGTGCTTAAAAATAGAACGAGTTACTCGCATCACTTTCCTGAGAATAGAGTCAACTAATAAGGTTCCCCTGATTAAGCCTTTTAGATGTTGGTAGGCCTCATCTAGCTGACTTGCTTCGGGGTTTAAAACAAGAATTTCTCTAGTACTAGACTCACCTATTGAGACCAAGTGCTGATTAAAGTCCCTCAAATGCCGATCGACAACAATGTGTGATACACCATTTATCCTCTTTTCATAACCATTAAATCCCCTTGTCGGCCTATGTTTTTTAAGGGCAGCAAGGCTTCTCGCGTCAGGGTCCTGAAACCTAAATGTGCTGTACTCGACTCTATCTTGCATTTTTAACCTAAAAGTCAGTTTCCACTTCGTCTTGAGTGAACCGATGAATTTCCGATTCGAGCACTCATCACCAGCTCATTCACGAGAAATCCATCAACGACGCTCAGCGTGAGGGGATTTATTATTGCCAATAATAGCATCTTTATGAACTAGATAGAATCTATATGTTGCAGGTTAATTCTTTCTCATCAAGTAAAAACTGCATGGCAAGTCCTTCAGAGAGGTCATTAGTCCCTAATATAAAAAGCCCGTTGGTTTGTTGAGCTTCATTTCGCAAACCCAAATCAGTCGTTATATTCCCGGTGATTTGAAAGTTCGTAATCACGGCACCATTCAATCCAGGACAACTTCGTTTAGTTCATTTTTCGTGTAGTATGATTTCCAACTCATGGATACGAATAAATTCTCTCTTATCAAGCCAGACCTTAAGCGCTTTGTGAGCATCGATATTACAAGCAAACTCTTGTCTCACCAGTTTTTTAAAGTCGATAACTGCACGCTCTGTTTTTTTGCTAATTGCCGCATCTAAAAGATGCTTTTCTCGTGTTTTAGCTTGGGCGCTTTTAATCAACAACCAGCGCTGTGGAACACCACCATAGTTTGAATCAAACCATGCACCTGCATATCCATCCCTAAGCTCTGTCCAATTAACCACAGGAGCTTGAGCCAAAATAGCTTGAGCCTCTTTCAGTTTTTGAGGGACTCTTGTAATAAATAATTGATTTTATTCGGCTAGGGCTTGTATGGTTTCTTCTGCGTACAATGCTGAGTCAGCAATAAAATAGGTGTTATGGTAGGCTTCTTTTAAACTTTTTAAATGCGATTTAACTGTTTTTTTAAACGTTTCACTATCATTCGCATTGCCACTAACTGCTTGCATGTATAAGGGGATGCCAGCCTGATTTTCTGCGATGAAACTCAATATCATCGCAGCAAGAAGCGTACCATTGGAAATCATACTATTGTGTGATTCTTTTGGCATGCGTTGATTAGTTAACTCTTCAAGACCAATTACTTTACAAAATCCGGCAACCAAGCCCAAGTGATCTAGTCTTTGCACTTCAAAACGTGATGCATCCATTTCTGCCTTCCAAAAAGCAGTAATAGATAAAAATCAGATCCACGTGTCAATATTTTTATAAAAAATTAATTTAGAAGGTTACTGCGGAATGACAGTTATATACTCAACTTATTTAATTATTTAGTTTCGACCCGCCATTACTCCGCCATCAACATCCCAAATGGCTCCAGTTACCCAAGAAGCATTTTCTGAAAGAAGAAAGCAAATCACTTCAGCCACATCTTTAGGTTTTCCTACCCGACCAAGCGGATGGAATGCATCAAAACTGTCTAAAGTTTCGCGTATTTTTCCTTTGGGAATAAATGAATTATATATAGGTGTTTCGACAACAGCAGGAGAAACAGCATTTACGCGAATATTATATTCAGCCAATTCCATTGCTAAATGTTGCGTGAGTGCATGAAGTCCTGCTTTTGCAACGGAGTAAGCTGATGAAGGTGTTACTTTGATGGCCTGCTTAGCCCACATTGAACCGATGTTTACAATTGCCCCACCCTGTTTAAGCATGTTATTTTTAACTACGTATTGAGTAACGAAAAATAATGCTTTTGTGAGATCGTTGTACGCTTCATAATCTGAAAAATCATGCTCAAGAAAAGACTTGGGATTAAAAACTCCCGCAGCATTTACCAATTCGTGAATGGTCTGATTTTCAAGCACCTTAAATAAAGCACTTAATTGTTCAGGTTTGGTAATGTCATAGCTATATCCTTCAATATTTCCCTGCTCTTTTAATAATAAAACAGCTTTAGACAATTTTTTCTGATCACGGTTAACAATAATAACGCGCCCACCTTGATTTAAAGAAAGTTTTGCAACTTCAAGCCCTATTCCACTGCTACCACCAATGATTAAAGTTGTTTTGTCTTGTTTAGTATTAGACATTTTTTATCTCCGATGTTACTACCTTCTAGTTGGCAGTCTTGTTGGTTAAAAAAATAAGCAACCAAATTGCTTATTCGAAATGGGATTTCCCTATTCTTAGCCTGGAAAAACTAAGAGAGATGTTCCAATTGTGACATCATTTCCTCACAACTAGCTGAAAAGACCATGGGATCTTGTAAGATACGTGCCATTACTATCCCGCCCTGAAGTAAATTTATTATTTGCCAGGCTATATTAAGTAAACGTTGTTTTGAGAGTTTGGGGTTATGGCTAACTAAAACCTCAACTAACCAATCTGCATTATCATAAAGAAAATCACGAACCACCTTTTTTACTTCGTCAGGCAAGGTTTCCATATCAGAGGCCAACATTCCACAAAGACACAATTTATCTTCACCTAAGACATCTTTGTACAACTCTGCATACAACCTGACTTTATTCATCCAATTCTTTTGAGAGTTAATATTTAATAAACAAGCATTAAAAACTTCTCTGTAACGCTCAACAACAGCAATAGCCAAATCCACCTTGGTGGGAAAATGGTGATGAATGCTCGCCTTACGAATCCCTACGGCGCTTGAAATATCCGCATAACTAAAACCATTATATCCACGTTTTTGGATTAGGGTTTGCGCACAATCCAGTATTTCATTTTTTTTGTCTGAAGTTTTCATAATCGCCAATCTACCAGTTGGTAGTTTATTTGTCAAGCATTTTTTAGAAAACAGGACTTACGCAAAATTTATCAAAATTGATGGACTTTTAAGCTCTTGAATCAAATAATTACGCAAAAGACCTTTCTTTATCTGGTAAACGGTTTCTTTTGTTTTATAAGCTATTTGTTTTATTTTAACCCAAAGAAGTAATGCACAAACAATATGATTTCTCTGTATACGTTGCTTTCGACACTCACATTTTTCGACGCCGGTTAGCTGTTTAATTTCCCGATGAAACTGCTCAATATACCAGCGCATAGCACACACATTTTGAGTGTCATGACTGCAGTGTTGAGATGGGTCGTTAGTAGCCACATAATCGGTCCTGTTGCTAGAAACATCCTCACGAAACAGTTTCAGTAATGGGCCTATCCCGTGACACTTTTTATCGCTATAAATCAGCTGTGGAAACGGGTGGTGTCGAAGCATTGTTTGATCAAACACGTAAAAAGCCCAATCATAAGAGTCGAGTTGAAGAGGCTATTGCATTAGTTGTTAAAGACTATGCAATAGAGTGGCCTGCCCATGGACAGTTAAGAACGAGTAATGAGCTACGTAAGAAAGGTATTTTTGTGTCACCTAGTGGTGTTCGCAGTGTTTGGTTGCGTCATCAATTAGCCAACTTTAAAGACCGTTTAAAAGCGCTTGAAGCAAAGATAGCCTCAGAGGGGATCTTGTTAACGGAAACACAAGTAATTGCCTTGGAAAGGAAGAAATTTGATGATGAGGCGTGTGGTGAAATTGAAACAGCACATCCTGGTTATCTTGGCTCACAAGATACGTTCTATGTTGGAAAACTCAAGGGTGTTGGTCGTGTTTACCAGCAAACCTTTGTTGATACATATAGCAATGTGGCTTTTGCGAAGCTCTATACAACCAAAACTCCGATTACCTCAGCGGACATTCTTAACGATAAAGTCCTACCTTTCTTTGAACAGCAAGAGTTACCTATGCTGCGCATTTTAACTGATAGAGGCACTGAATATTGTGGCAAGGTGGAGCAAACTCTATTTAGCCATTAACAATATCGAACACACGAAGACTAAGGCCAACTCACCACAAACAAATGGCATCTGTGAGCGTTTCCATAAAACGATTTTGCAGGAGTTTTACCAAGTTACATTCCGTAAGAAGATTTACAATGACATTGATGAACTTCAAAAAGATCTGGACGAATGGCTTCATTACTATAATAATGAGCGCACTCATCAAGGAAAAATGTGCTGCGGTCGAACACCTAGGCAAACATTGGTTGATGGCAAACAAATCTGGAAGAAAAAATTTATAAACTAAATTTGACCTGACAGACACTTCTAAAAAACCGGTAACTGTCAGATCAAGTTTGAACTACTACAACTTATCCGACTCCAATGATTGTCACACCCCTAATAGCCATAACCTTTTATTCATAATCTGTTATTGATGAAGGCCCACTCCTTCGTCATCTGCTGAGTCGTTTTCGAGATATGCAGTTAACGCGAGGAATGACTCATATTCTATTGTACCAGGACTATCCGGGGCCTCTTCCTGAGCTTCTGGAACTTCTGTTGCCTCCGCAGCTAAATCAGTCAGTTTAGGTGCTGTTCTTATCAGTAATTCTTCTGTTGCTAAAAGAACTGCTCCAAAATATGCCTTTTGTTCTTGAGACTCTAATCGTATCGCATCTATTTTCACTTGTACTGAGCGTAGTTTTTCTTCGCGCAATCTTAAATGCTCAGCCGACCGTGCTAACGCTTCGTCGACAGGATCTGGTCTAGATCTTTGGGACCTAATTGTAGAGTCACTCTTTGTTGTCGCCGGAACAAAGAACCGATATAAGCTCAGCCCCAGGCCAACGATTACTCCAGTGCCAGCAAGCCCAAGACCGATATTTGCCAGGATTGGCAATTGGAGGACAATCGCCATAAGAAACAGCGCGCCACCTCCTGCAGTTGCAAAAATCGCGAACGTCTTCAGATAGAAGAAATAATCTGTATCATCTCTCGCTTCAATTTTGTCTTGAGCCATACTTTATGTCATCCGATTTTGATCTATTTTAAGCAGTGCGGATAATAAATGATATAAAAGAGCCTGTCAATGCAACGACCAGCAAGCTCGAAAATCAAAGTTGCGGAGATATCCGCCATACTTTTTAAGGCTAGAACTCGTGCTCCTGCTCCCGATGATGTTGAATCTGCTTTTGCACCTTCATAGCCATTTGCGGTAGTTCTTGCTTCAGGGCATTCATCAATACCTGGTTGTTTGTAATTGCCTTAGCAACAACCTGCATCGATTTATCCAGTTGCTCACCCTTATAACCCGTAAGATGTACACGTTGCTGCGTATAATGACCCCCGAAATTTAGACCACAAAAATTTAAAAATTTAGGAGATAATAGCCTCTAACGGAGGTTGTTATGTCAAAGAACAAAAAGTGATCATCATCAGCGAAATTTGAAATTGCGTTGCTAGCAATTAAAAATGAAACGACGCTAAACGAGATATACAAAAAAT
>JBIIJL010000019.1:0-30487 GCA_044233795.1 Legionella sp.
AGTTTATCAAAGTGAAGAAGACAGCTATACCTCGCAAGGAGAGAAATTATATCAATTACATGAATGCGAGCTTACAACCTATGCGAAAAGACTTGGTGCTCCAGTCTTTACTGGTCTTTCCGGTGATGCGTATGTTATTTTCAAATTTCTTACGACGTATTTAAAATTAAATCAAGCTGATTTCTTACAACTTAGAAAGGCACTGGTTGCTTACTTGGTTGCCTTGCATGATCATTCGGTCATTGAGGTATTGCTGAGTATTAATATGGTGTTGGTGGATCCAGAATTTGCTTCGCTCTTTGACTTTGATGTAAGGTCTTTTCTCATAAAGCTCGATGACTCTATGGATTATCAATGTGCAATTGCGACTATATTTGAGGACGTATTGTCCCCGTCTCATATTAGCATTCGAAATCAGTGTGATAAATTTTTGTCTCATGATGAAACCCCAAGATGGTTAGGCTCGATCATAGAGCATTCAATCGATGAGTGGTTAAAAACGATTGAAACTGCAGGTCTTTATGGTGATCTTAAAGACCAATTGTTACTTGAACTTGCACAAGCTGCGCTTCGATGGAGGCAGCATCCAACGTGGGATCATCTTGATGATTTTAAACTCATAAATAGGCGGGTATTTCATGCAACTCGCAAAGAAATTCTAGCTTTTCTCGATGCAATAAGACAATCAAATGACGAGTTATTACGGGGTGTGTTATCTGAGGAGCAGGATGAGAGGTCTATTACCACGTTACAAAGTGTTGTAGAACTTTATTGCCACTCTAAATTTTCTAAGCAGCCCTTAAAGATCGTAGGTAATGGCTTTGTGATTCGGGGAGCTGTTGGTTGTCATACAGGAAGAAGAGAAGCAAGGTCGAATGCTGAATTGATAAAGAACTTTGGTCTTTGCTCAATTAAAGCAGGCTCTGTGTTGGAGTATCCTTTGTTGCTCTCAAGGGGGGGGTTTGCAGACGTCCCTCAGTGGGGAAGATCTCTAGACGTTTGCAATGGGGCTATTTTGTCAACCAAAGGATACACGCCACTGCTCAATTTTGCTTGGATATTAGCGGCAGCGCTGGCTAAGCAAGAGGTGTTTTTAGTTAGAATGGCTAATACAACAGTGTTTTCTGCTGTAGAGTTGTATGGATTTTTTCCTGCTATCGGACCTTTAAAGTTGTGTATGGAAGTCTATGTCTTATCTACTTTTGGATACAAGATGACGAGTATTTCAGGACAAGGATTATGCTTTACCCCACCTAAAGAATTTCCTGAGATTAAATTGTTGGACATTTTGTCTGGGATATCTGTTTTTCATGGGATGAAAGAGAGTGATTTAGTGATATTTATGAATCAGTTGTTTGATAAAACAGATGAAAAACAACCAGAACTAAAACCTGATTGCTTTGGCTAGAATTTTATCCAGAGCATTTGCAAAATGCGCTTTTTCTTTTGCGCTAAAGGTACTGGGACCACCCACATTGACGCCACTTCCACGGAGCGTTTCTTTCATGTCGCGTAATCCTTTACGTTGATTGATGTTGTTTTCTGTGTAAAGCTCACCGCGAGGGTTGAGCGCTATTCCCTTTTTAGCAACGATCAATGCGGCCAGGGGAATGTCAGCAGTAACTACAAGATCATTGGGTTCTACATGGAGGACAATATAGGCATCGGCACTATCAAAGCCTTGACCAACCTTGATGGTTGTAATGAACGGAGATGGAGGAGTGCTAAGATGCGCGTTTGCAACGAGAATGAGAGATGTTTGCGTTCGACGAGCGGCGCGAAACAGGATGTCTTTGATAGTGTTCGGACATGCATCAGCATCAACCCATATTTTCATTTATGCTTGATTGTTTATTGATAGTCGTCGAAGCATAATCTAGATAAACAATATTTCCAAGTCATGGTTCGTGTTAAGCTTCCATGAACAAGAGAGAGAATTACGATGAAATCTATAGTATTAATTACGATGCTGTTAATGGTGGGAGTGGCGGATGCGAATGAAATTTTTCCAACGGGCTGTCTGCCCATTCTCGTTCATCAGGAAAGCCTCAAGCTGTCGGCTAAGAAACCACATCTTGTGATGATCCATAATCTTTCTCAGAGTGACCTTTGGATTACACATCCGGTATCAGACCCTGGGGCAAGTGCAGGTTTTAGTAGCCACTTAAAAGCGGGTAACTGGTCGGCGCTGTTGTTAGAAAAACAAGCTTTTGAGCTTAACTGTATTGAGTCGGTGCCAGGACACGAGCAACAAGTGCCTTGCGCGGGTCTTTTAGCTGCCTGCCAATGGCCAAAGGTTAAGTTGAGTAAAAATAATAAGGGTACATTTTGGGCTGGTGAGGATATGGCATTATCAGCATTAAAGGCCCATGTTGGCAGTCGGGGTATTGTTATTCTTAAAATAGAATCCCCGTCGTTAGAGTGACAATGGAAAAAGCATTGACTGGGTTCATTCATTTCTAGAACCTCAAGTGTTAGACTGAAATAAATGCATGCCTTCATCTCAATTGTAATGAGGGGGCATGGGTAGGAGTTAACTTAACTTAGCGAACGATGTGGTGATGAGTGCGTAAAAAATCGAAATCCTCTTTTAAAGAGAAAGACCCTTTCTATAAGCGCGAGAGCGAGAAATATGCTGTGCCTATTCCTAGCCGAGAGCTTATCTTGCAAGTCCTCGAAGAATTTGGTCGCCCCATGTCACAAAATCAGTTAAATAAAGAGCTCGATGTCGATGAAGAAAGTCAACAAGAAGCGTTGGGGTTTCGTCTGCGAGCGATGCTCAGAGATGGCCAGCTCATGCAAGATAGGCGTGGGCGCTATTGTTTGCTTGAGCGCATCAATTTAAGACGAGGTACTATTCAAGCTCATCCAGATGGTTTTGGCTTTTTCATTCCTGATGATGATGGTGATGACATGGTATTGTCTGCCAAGGAAATGCGTGCTGTCATGCATGGTGATGTGGTGCTAGCATATCAGGCCGGAGTCGATAGGCGCGGGCGCCCCGAAGGTAAAATTCACGAAGTTATTGAGCATGTTAACAAAAGTATTGTGGGGCGTTATTTTTCAGAACATGGTGTGGGTTTTGTGGTCCCTGACAGCAAACGATTGACTCAGGACATCTCAATTCCTGCAGAATGGAGTATGGATGCTAAAAATGGCCAGATTGTACTGGTTGAAGTATTGGCATATCCAAGCAAGCGCAATCAAGCCGTGGGCAAGATATTGCATATTCTTGGAGAGCATATGGCTCCGGGTATGGAAATAGAAGTTGCTATTTTAGCCCATGCAATCCCTGCAAATTGGCCTGAAGACGTTGCAGAAGCAGTGGTCAAGATCCCTCAACACGTTGGACCTGAGGATCTTAAAGGTCGTACGGATTTACGCCATTTACCCTTTGTAACGATTGATGGCGAAGATGCCAAGGATTTTGATGATGCGGTGTATTGTTACTCTAAAGATAAAGGAGGCTTTCAGCTATTAGTTGCTATTGCGGATGTGAGCCATTATGTTGCTATTGGGTCATCGCTTGATAAAGAAGCGGCTCGCCGCGGTAACTCGGTGTATTTTCCTGGACGTGTAGTTCCAATGTTACCAGAGGCATTGTCTAACGGCATTTGTTCGCTAAATCCACAGGTTGATCGTTTGGCGATGGTGGTTGAGATGGCAATTGCAGCGGATGGAAAAATCAGTCGGTCACGCTTTTATCGAGCAGTGATTCATTCCCAGGCACGCCTAACCTACACCAAGGTTCATCAATGGCTGACGGATGGCGGTTCGGATCAAGCCCATGAAAAATTGTATCCTATGCTACAAACCTTGCAAAAGCTCTATACCATATTACTGGCAACACGTAAAAGCCGTGGGGCAATGGATTTTGATAGTACCGAGACGCGGATAGAGTTTGATGATATGAGAAAGATACAACAAATTGTGCCTGTTGTGCGCAACGATGCGCATCGACTCATTGAGGAGTGTATGCTTGCGGCCAACGTTGCCACGGCAAGATTTCTTGAGAAAGCAAAAATACCTACATTGTATCGTGTTCACCCAGCACCTGAAGAAGACAAAGTTCTGGCATTGCGAAAATTTCTAGGTGAGTTGGGTATGACCCTTGGTGGTGGTAAAAAACCGCACCCCAAAGACTTTCAGGCGACGTTGGCGTCGATTGGCGATAGGCCAGAAAAGCATCTTATTGAAACGGTCATGTTGCGTTCTTTAAAGCAAGCGCAATATGTTGAATCAAATGATGGTCATTTTGGTCTTGCTTATTCAGCCTATACGCATTTTACCTCTCCTATCAGGCGGTATCCTGATTTACTGATTCACCGAGCTGTTGGTGCACTAATTGATAACCAATCGATAGACAAATTTTCCTATGCTGCTGATGATATGAGTCGTTTGGGCAAACATTGTTCCCTAACGGAGCGTCGTGCGGATGAAGCAACCCGTGAGGTTGTTACGTGGCTTAAGTGTGAATATATGCAAGATAAATTGGGGCAAGTGTATTCGGGGAGAATCTCAGCGGTGACAAGTTTTGGGATTTTTGTTGAACTAGATGAAATTTATGTGGAAGGTCTGGTGCATGTGACCTCTTTAAAAAATGATTATTATTCCTTTGATGCTATCAAACATCGCCTGGTCGGCGAGCGTGGTGGTCATGTCTATCGTTTGGGTGATAAAATGACGGTACTTGTAGCGCGAGTTGATTTAGACGAACGCAAAATTGACTTTGAACCAGCAGAAGCAGAGATGGTTGATGAGTGAGCAGTATATTTACGGTATCCACGCAGTAGAAGCGCTGCTGGGTAATCCCCGTCGGTTGACCAGGATGCTGTTTATTAATCAAGACCGAATTGATGAGCGCATTGAACCGTTGCTTCTTATCGCAGCTGAAAAACATATTCGGGTGGCGCGCTTAAGTCTACAAAAATTGAACCAACGTTTTCCTGACGTTGTTCATCAAGGCATTGTGGCAGCGGCCGATCCCCTGCCTAACTTTATTGAGCATGATCTTGAGTCTTTAGTAGCCTCGAGCAAAATTCCTGCACTAATTCTTATTCTTGATGGGGTAACGGATCCACATAATTTGGGGGCGTGTTTAAGGAGTGCAGATGCTGCAGGAGTTGATTTTGTGGTTATTCCAAAGGATAAAAATGCAAGCATAACTGCTGTGGTGAGTAAAGTTGCCTGTGGAGCCGCTGAGTCAGTTCCTGTTGTTAAAGTCACTAATTTAGCGCGTGCAATGGACGTCCTTAAACACGCAGGTGTGTGGATTTATGGTGCGGCAGGCGAAGCCAAAAGTTCAATTTTTGCGCTGGATTGCTCCACTTCTGTTGCCTTGGTGATGGGGGCAGAAGATAAAGGTCTGCGCCATTTAACCCGTGAGCGCTGCGATGGGCTGTTTGCGTTACCGATGCAAGGGAGTGTTAGCAGTTTGAATGTCTCAGTAGCCACTGGCATTTCGTTATTTGAAGTTGTACGTCAAAGAATATCAGCCACTCAATGATGCATTCGATTTAACCTTTTTGTGTTGCTGAAAACGCATGCAGGGTTAGGACCAAGCGTCTAACAAGCTCTTCAACCTCTTGTTCATTGATGGTAAGTGCTGGTAGCAATCTTATAACATATTCTGCAGTCACATTGAGCAAGATGCCATGCTCTAATCCCAATAATTTTAAAGAAGCAGCAGGCTTGTCCAAGGCAACGCCTAGCATTAGACCTTTACCCCTAATTGTTTGTACATTCGGATGATCACTTAGTTCATGGATAAGCCTCTCGCGAAGAAGAGCGCTCATCTTAACTGCATTGTCACAGAGATTATCACGAACTATCACATCAAGTACGGTTAGGGCGGTCGCACATGCAAGAGGATTGCCGCCAAATGTTGACCCGTGTTTGCCAGGTTTAAATAAATCACAGGCTTTACCATTCATCAAACAAGCGCTGATAGGCATCCCGTTACCTAATCCTTTGGCAGTAGTGAGAATATCTGGCGATATCCCATAGTCCATATAAGCAAATAACTTCCCAGTACGGCCATTGCCAGTTTGGATTTCGTCTAAAATGAGTAACCATTGATGCTTCTCACAAAGCGCAGCTAAAGTCTTAAGATAGCCTTCTTCAGCGACGATAATGCCACCTTCACCTTGAATGGGCTCGAGCATTACGGCAACAATATCTTCACGGTTCTCAGCGATAGTTTGTATCGCATTGATGTCGTTAAATGGTGCACGCACAAATCCAGAAACAAAAGGTTCAAAACCTGCACGGACTTTGCGACTTGCGGTGGCCGTCAGCGTGGCCATGGTGCGGCCATGAAATGCCCCATCCATTACAATGATAGACGGTGTTTCAATGCCTTTGCTATGCCCATAGAGGCGGGCCAATTTGATGGCTGCCTCATTTGCTTCAGCGCCAGAATTTCCAAAAAAAACCTGTTTCATCCCTGTCAGGTTTGTGAGTCTTTCTGCAAGCTTTTCTTGTAAGGGGATGTGAAAGGCGTTCGAAGTATGAATGAGTTTTGTAACTTGCTGCTGCATCGTGCGGATGATATCGGGATGGGTATGTCCTAGACCATTCACCGCGATGCCGCTAAAGCTATCAAGGTATTGATTTCCTTGTTCATCAAAAACCCAAACGCCCTCACCTTGAGTGAGGGCTATGGGTAATGGATTGTAGGTGGTTATCAAGCCCACGATGCATGATCCTTAAGCGAGCAAGCTTTCAACAAACGACCAATTGACGAGGCTCCAAAAAGCTTTAAGATAATCTGGGCGTAAATTTCTATAGTCGATATAATAAGCATGCTCCCAAACATCACAGGTCAACAGAGCAGTCAATCCTTGAGTCATGGGCGTATTTGCATTACTTGTACTGATCAAAGATAACTGTCCTTGGGTATCTTGAACAAGCCAAGCCCAACCAGATCCAAAGGTTGTGAGAGCAGTTTTAGTAAATTGCTCTTTGAATGCGGCAAAAGAGCCAAAGGTTCTATTGAGCTCTTCACCAAGCTTTCCTTTGGGCTCTCCGCCTCCCTCTGGACTTAAACAGTTCCAGTAAAACGTGTGATTCCATACTTGCGCAGCATTATTAAAAATACCAGCAGATGACTTTGTGATGACATCTTCTAAAGACATTTCAGCAAACTCAGTTCCGGTAACCAGGCTATTTAAGTTATTAACGTAAGCACTGTGGTGTTTGCCATAATGATATTCAACGGTCTCTTTGGAAATATGGGGCGCCAATGCGTCCATCTCATACGGTAAAGGGGGTAGGGTAAAGCTCATTGTGGTCTCCATGAATCCTTAATCAAGGACCTAGTGTAACAGGATAAATGACAGTTTCAATGTTGATCTTTTGCATGTTCTAATGCAGAGAGTTAGCCAGCAGGTTGCGGGATGGGTTGAAATTCGCCATAATCAGCGTTTATTTTCGAGAACAAAGGTGCGATCGTGGAGACTCTTGACAAAATAAAGCAGCAACTCGCAGAAAATGCGATACTTTTATATATGAAGGGTACACCTAAAATGCCCCAGTGTGGGTTTTCAGCTCGGGCAGTGAAGTGTATTGATGCATGTGGTGTAGATTTTGCCTATGTTGACATTTTAGCGAACCAGGATATTCGGCAAACTTTGCCACAATATGCTGATTGGCCCACTTTCCCACAGCTTTATGTGAAAGGTGAGCTGATTGGTGGGTCAGATATTATTGTTGAAATGTATGAGCAAGGGGAGCTTGAGCCTCTATTGCGAGAGGCTGTTGCGGCATAAGCTATCATATTTTTGAATACAAGTTCACTCTCCAGCGAGGGTGTTTTATTAACATATTAATGAATGGAGATATAATATGAGCGTTTTAGTTGGCCGCAAGGCTCCAGATTTTACAGTTCCTGCTGTGTTGGGCAACGGTGAAATTGTCGATAAATTTAATTTGCACGATGCATTGAAAGATAGATATGGGTTGGTTTTTTTCTACCCCCTAGACTTTACTTTTGTATGTCCTTCTGAGTTGATTGCACTAGATCATCGTATGGATGATTTTAAACGCAGGGGCGTTGAAGTGGTTGCGGTCTCTATTGACTCTCATTTTACACACAATGCATACCGCAACACTTCAACCAAGGATGGTGGAATTGGGCACGTGCAATATACCTTGGCTGCGGATATGACCCATGCAATTTGTCAAGCTTATGGCGTCGAGCACCCTGTTGCAGGTGTTGCGTTTCGTGGAGCGTTTGTGATTGATAAAAATGGTGTCGTACGCTCTCAAATCGTCAATGATTTGCCGATAGGGCGCAATATTGACGAATTATTACGCATCATCGATGCAGTTCAACATTTTGAGGATCATGGTGAAGTTTGTCCTGCAGGTTGGCAAAAAGGTAAAGCCGGGATGAAAGCCTCTCCTAAAGGAGTTCAAGAGTATCTCTCAGAGAACGCCGACGCGTTGTAGACCCTGTTGATAGCGCCCCTGCCCTATAGGGGCGCGCGATTGTCTAGTTATTTTTTTTAAGCTCATGCCATGTATTGAGCATCTCACAAAATAATTCAGCTGTTTTTTGCGCATCATAAATTGCAGAATGTGCCTCATTCGCATCAAATGTGATATCAGCGGCTCTGGCTGCTTTTGCAAGGACTGTTTGACCATAAATAAGTCCACCAAGTGTTGCTGTATCAAAACAGGTAAAGGCATGAAATGGTGAGGTAATGCCACATCTTTTTACGGCTTCTTTAATAAATAACAAGTCAAACCAGGCATTGTGCCCAACGAGCACCGCACGCTGGCATTGGGTTTCTTTTAATGCTTGGTTAATGGGTTTAAATAAACGCTGTAATGCTTCTTTTTCACTGACTGCAAATCTCAGTGGTTGGAAGGGATCAATTTGATTAAATTCAAGTGACCTGGCGTCTAATTCTGCACCATCAAACGGCATGACATGTTCAAAATAGTGATTTGCTGATTGAAAATGGCCTTGCTGATTAATGGATAGAAGTACAATGCAAATTTCTAACAAGGCATTTTTTTGCGGGTCAATCCCGGCTGTTTCAACATCAACCACCACAGGCATAAAGCCTCGAAAACGATGTTTCATGGAGGATTGAAGATTAATTGATTTCATGAATACTCCATTGAAGGCGTGTTCCTGCTGCGACGGGAACAACGGTGTCAGCTCCTAGCGGCAGGCTCTCTGGGATGATTTGGGGCTTTTTGATAAGCTCAAGATGGTCGTTGGAAAGTGGAAGTTTATAAAAGTTTGCTCCGAAAGCACTCATAAAATCATCGAGGCGACAAAGGTGCCCCAGTTGAGCAAACACTTCGGCATACATAGCTAATGCAAAGGGGGCAGAATATATGCCAGCACATCCGCAAGCGCTTTCTTTCTGGGACTTAGCATGAGGTGCGCTATCAGTTCCGGCAAAAAATTTAGGATTGCCGCTAATGACGGCTTGTTGCAAAGCGTGTTGGTCCGAAGCATGCTTCAAAATAGGTAAGCAATAATAATGCGGCTTAACGCCACCTTCTAAAAAATCATTGCGGTTGAAAAATAGATGGTGGGGAGTGATAGTGGCACTAACGGTGTCTTTTGCTTGTATAACAAATTCAACGGCGGATTTGGTTGAAATATGCTCTAACACGATACGTAATCTTGGGAAATCTCTAACTAGAGGTTTGAGGACTTCATCAATAAAGAGAGCTTCTCGTTCGAAAATATCACCATGTGTGACTTCTCCATGAATTTGCAGTACCAGATCTTCCTCTTGCATCACCCCGAGTAAAGGGTAAAGTAATTTAATTGAGCGTGCTCCCTGCGCGGAGTTTGTTGTTGCACCAGCTGGGTAGAATTTTGCACCTAAAATGTAGGGAAAATTGCGGGCTTTACGCAAGTCAGCCTCACAAACGTCTTGATTGAGGTAGAAGGTCAGGTAAGGTGAAAAGTCAAAACGTCCTTCGGTGATACTGCGAATGCGCTGGTGGTATGCTTCAAGTGAAACAAGGGTTGTGAGTGCGGGATTAAGATTTGGCATGACTAAGGCACGGGCAAAGGTTGAAGCTGTTGCTACTACAGTATCTTTTAATACATCATTGTCACGTAAATGAACATGCCAATCGTCTGGTTTTCTAATAAACAACGTCTGCATCATGACCTCCACCCTTCGATGTTTGCTGAGTGCTGAAGAATACCACAGAGCTAAGAAAAACGAGATCAGAACCATAAGACAGAAGGAAGGAAGAAAAGTATGATCAATTACATTGACGAGCACTAAGAAAGTGTTGTACTTTTTCACCTGGTAAAGATTTAGGTTCGAAGAAGCCGCGTCGGATCTAGATCGTGATTCTTGTGTTTGTCCGACTTATGTGTTTTTAACTCATTGATTAGGATGAATATCAACGAATTTGCAATAATGCTGTTGACATTATGAAAATCAGGCTGGATAATCGTCCCATGTACGTTTTCGTATTAGAGCGATGATGGCGTACTGAAGTCAATGGCACGTTGTAGCTTGACGAAAAAACGGAAATTAATAATAAAAAGTGGAGAAATGTATGTTAAATCTGAAAAAAACAGCAGTAGCTGTTCTTGCTTTTGGTAGCAGCGCTGTATTTGCTGGAACCATGGGCCCTGTTTGCACACCAGGTAACGTCACTGTACCTTGCGAGCGTTCTGCATGGGACTTCGCTGGTCAAGCACTGTATCTTGATCCTGCATTTGGTGGTAACGATTTCATTGGTGCAACCAACAATGGCACTAACACAAGCTATATCAACAACAACAAATGGTCTTGGGGCTTCAAGTTAGAAGGTTCTTACCACTTCAACACTGGTAACGACATTGATTTGAACTGGTACCACTGGAACAGATCAAGCACACGTACTCCTGGAACTGGTTATGTTGATTTCATGGGCAACACTTACTCTCCTGGAGTTTCTGGTACTTCTAAGCCACATTGGGATGCCGTTAACCTAGAAGTTGGTCAACATGTTGACTTTAGCCAAATGTCAAGCGCACGTTTCCATGTTGGTGTTGAGTACGCTCGTATTGCTAGCAGCTTAAATGTCACGAGCTTAGGAACACTACCTGCGGGATCTACTACTGCAACACAAGTTATCAGTGCTGCAACATCTAGCGTGACCTACAATGGTTTCGGTCCTCGTGGTGGTGTTGACTTAGACTACAACTTCGGCAATGGGTTGTCAGTATATGGAAACACAGCAGGTACTCTGTTGGCTGGAAGTAACAAATTCAATGGTTCTTTCACCACTCAAAATGGTACATCGTACACTTCAGGTGGTTCAACAACAACAGTTGTTCCTGAGCTAGAAGCCAAGCTGGGCGCTATGTATACCTATGCAATGGCTCAAGGTGACCTGAGTCTTGATATTGGTTGGATGTGGGTTAACTACTTCAACGTTCAAGAGTTTGGTGGACCAATCTTCGCTGCAAATTCAACAACCTTACCATCAGGTAGCATGTTCTCAGAAGCTAACTTCAGTGTTCAAGGACCTTACATTGGTCTGAAGTGGGTTGGTAATATTGCTTAATTGCAAGTAGCAATATTGATTTAGGGCCCATCACAGATGTGATGGGCTTTTTTTTGGCAAGATACTCAGTGGACTGTTTCTAGGATGGAAAGGTAGTTAGTGTACACGGTGCACGCTATGCTGGCCGCGAGATATACCAAAGCCAGGAGCGCCCGTTGTATGAAGTACAAAGCCCTCATGTTATTGGCAATTTTATATTCAACTACAGTTACTGCAGAAAGTACGGAAGATTTAAAACGCGAGTTAAGACAACTTCGTCAGCAATCTTTGCAATTGCAAAAGCAATTGAACCATCTAGAAAAACAGCTAGTGAAGCAATCATCCGTTACTCCTGCTGCTAGTGAAGCTAAAAAACCACATGGTCAGTCGCATTCGCAGAAAAAACAGCTTGGCCAAGCTACGCCCATGCTTGAGAGCAAAGGGCAACAAAAGCATATAGCAACGGAGGAGCCTTCGCGCTCACCACCGTCGCTGATATCCGGCAAAAGAAAACCTATACAATTTCACAGCAGTACCTTGATAATGATCCAGAATCTCTAGAGTTTTACCCAACAGCATTGGTCGCTGATGAACATGTTGTTTCATATATCGCAGGGACTCCTGTTGTGACCTCACCTTATTTAGGAAGTCGTCCAGCGTTTGATGGCTCTGATTATATTGTGAATATTTCAAGTATTAATCGTGATATTCGCTTGATGCAGCAGCGCAGAAGACTCTACAGAGCTTACCACGGGCTTGGATATCCGTTACCTAACAAGCCAATTCTTGCATTTAGTGGGAAGGTTGAGCCAGTCACTGCGGTAGGTGACCCATTTTTGCCAAACAATACGTTTGATGTGACATTAGGCTCTAGCGAATTAGATCTTGCTGCTATCCTAAATAATACAGTTGAAGCCTATTTATCGTTAGCTTATGACCAATCCCCACCAGACGTTGGTGGACAGCGTCTTTCAAATTCGTCGATCGATTTAAATATGGGTTTTGTAAATATCGGTGATCTAGATAAATCGCCGTTCTATTTCACAGGAGGTCAGTTGTATGCTCCTTTCGGACGCTTCTCAACTGCTATGGTGAGTGCACCTTTAACCATGGTGATGGCTCGAACAAAATCTCGACCGTTCATCCTGGGGTATAAATCGCAGCGCGATTCAGGATTATTTGCCGCTGTATATGGTTTTCGCAGTGACACGACGTTTGGAAATTCAGGTGTTGGTGGTGTAAATCTAGGATATATTCTAGATCGAGGTGATACTACAACTGAGGTGGGTGGGAGCTTTATCAGTGCAATCAATGATGCTGGTGGCATGCAGTATACGGGCTCTGCCCCAAGCCTTACTTCTGGGAACTTCGGGGGGTTTGGATCGCCTACTAATGGTACTGAAAATGTGAAGAAAATCCCTGCTGCAGGTTTCCATCTTAACGTGACTATGGATAGCTATAATTTAACCGCGGAATGGGTAGGTACCGTAGCGCCTTTTAGAGTCCAGGATTTAAGTATGAATGGGCGTGGTGCTCAACCGCAAGCCATTCAACTTGAGGCAGGTAAAACGTTTAGGGCCTTTGATAAGCCGATGTCTGTTGCCATAGATTATCAATGGTCACAAGATGGGCTAGCTCTTAATCTGCCTAAACAACGTGTGAGTACGGTATTTAACATTTCTATTTGGAAAGATACTGTTGAGAGTCTTGAATATCGCCATGATTTTAATTATGGTGTCACTCAATATGCAAATGGGGCTGCACCTGCAGGAATTCTTAATGCCAATACCTATGGCAAGGGTGGTGCGTCGGATACTTTGCTTGCGCAAATTGGCATTTACTTTTAAATACAGCACAGTGAACTAGGAAAAAGTATGGGCATTAAATCAGATCGTTGGATTGAAAAAATGGCGTTGGAGCATGGGATGATTTCGCCATTTGAGCGGGAGCAAGTGCGCCAGAATGAAAAGGGACGGATCATTTCTTATGGCGTATCAAGCTATGGCTATGATGTTCGATGCTCGACGGAGTTTAAGATATTTACTAATATTAACTCAGCCATCGTTGATCCAAAAGCATTCGATTCAAATAGCTTTGTTGATGTGCAAGGTGATGTGTGTATTATTCCTCCTAACTCATTTGCCTTAGCAAGGACCGTCGAATATTTTCGTATCCCCCGCAGTGTTTTAACGATTTGTCTTGGGAAATCAACCTATGCCCGCTGTGGCATTATTGTTAATGTTACACCCCTTGAACCTGAGTGGGAGGGGCATGTAACCCTAGAGTTCTCTAATACAACGCCGTTGCCTGCAAAGATTTACGCTAATGAAGGCATTGCACAAATGCTATTTTTTGAAGGGGATGATGTGTGCGCTACGTCATATCGGGATCGTGACGGAAAGTATCAGGGTCAGACCGGTGTTACCTTACCACGCACATAGCCCTTTTTTGAATATTGGGTTGAGCGGATTAATCGTCATCATGAATAGGGTTTTGATCTTTTGATGCGTCAACGCGCTCGCGAAGCTCCTTTCCAGGCTTAAAGTGAGGGCTATATTTTGCCTCAGTAGTGACTTTTTCCCCTGTTTTTGGATTATGAGCGTTACGTGGAGGACGGTAGTGCAAAGAAAAACTCCCAAACCCGCGAATTTCAATGCGTTTGCTTTTAATGAGTGCATCACTCATCAATTCAAGAATGAGATTAACGCTCTCCGTCACTTGCTTTTCAGGAAGATGAGTCATTTTTGCAGCAAGGTTTGCAATGAGTTCAGATTTTATCATATCCACCTCAACTAGCCGATCATAAGTCCTGTGACCTGGACGGCTTTTAGTTTTCAAAACTTCTCAACTTGTCGCAGCATCACAATTCAATCCATCTTTAAGGCTGCTTCCAGAGTACATCAGAGACGTTACGTTTTTATACAGTACGATATCAGTATAGACGTGAATTCAAATTATTCAATGTTATCAAACAATTGTAAATGCTTTTTTTGACTATCTATGTATATGACATCAAAATTTTGCCAGAGAAGGTCGTCATGAACAAATGTTGGTTGGATTAGATTACGACAAACTTAGAAATACTTGAGGGCGCTTATGCTATGCGCTGATGAATAAATGCTTTGACGATGCCCCAACTCATTTGTACCCATGTTTGTTTCAGTAAAATAAATTCTTTGCCCGTGAGTGGTTTGCTTGTGGTAATGATTATCGTTTGTAGTTTGGTTTTAGTGAGAAATCTTTCAATGTTGTACCATGCATCCTTAAAGAATGCGGTGGCATTCACAAACACCAAGGTTGCATCATCTATGGATATCGTTAGGAAGTCAGCTTGGATGAATTGAAGCTCGGTGTTAAGAGAAGCATAGTTCCTATGCTTTAGAAGGTTCTGTTGTTGCTGCAAAGCTGCTTGGTGAAGACTGTTAAATCGTTCAATGCCACAACTTTTTTGTACCTGAAACACCATAGCTGCGGCTAACACAGCTTTACCCGTCCCACTGCCCAGATCATAAAAAATCGTCTCTTGATTGGGTTTTGCTAATGAAATCAGGGCAATAAAAGAGACAAAATCTATCTCGCCATATGTGTATTCTATGGCATCACTAAATCTTCTTGCTTGTCGAGATAAATAAAATCCATCAACATCCTGGAATATCTCATCATAATTATTCTGATGTTTTGGGAGCTCTAATGCTTGATACCAAGCTATTATGGTCTTTTTGTCTCTTCTCTTTTTCTTGTTGATGACAAAAAAGCAAATCAATGGAAATAGTATAATACACACCCACATGTGCATGTTTCCTCCGTGAATTTTATATCTAGGAGAGTATAGG
Source organism: Legionella sp. (assembly GCA_044233795.1). Lineage (GTDB taxonomy): Bacteria > Pseudomonadota > Gammaproteobacteria > Legionellales > Legionellaceae > JBIIJL01. The sequence goes on from JBIIJL010000019.1 coordinate 15,354, forward strand.
GGCTGCTGACATTTGATCCTCCCGTCGCCGACGTGCCGCGGTTTATCCGGCTTTGTTGCATATATCAAGAGCTACGCCAGCCCCCTAGCTATACTATCAAAAATGGTAGCAAGGTTTTATATTATTTGTGGTAAAGTGCCACCCTGCAAACGATAATGTTGACTAGATAGTAACATGTTGAGCATAATGTAGATGGCGGGGTATTTTTTTTAGCAATGTTATGCAAGCTTCTTGTTAATATTGCCTTAACCCGCGGTGGTTAGAATGGAACTATGATGAAAACACGGAGAGCGCAATGACCCCATCGAGCCATGGACCGAGCAGTCCTGGTTTTTTTAGAACCACCCAAGCATCGTTGACTACATTGGCTGAGGCAGGTCATGTTGTTGAACTTGGAAGTGCTTCGAACAATGTTTTTCTAGCAGTGGCTATGCTATTTCTTGATAGATTCCTTGAAAAGCCACGTTCGATAAAGACGTCATTATTGGCCACTATCCTGGCAGAGCATTTTGATTATTTTCCTTCGCAACGTGTCAATCTGCCGGGATTGGTAACCGCAGCCGAGCGTATGCAACATCTGATAAAGCATGAGCGATTAAGCGAATTGCTACATTCCTTGGCCTCTACTTTTCAACAACTTGCCGTGGATGAATTATTCACTAACGCAATTCGATATCCAAAGCTTTTTTTGCAAGGCGAGCCGGGGGTGTTTTCCTCAATGCGTCAACCATCGTCGTGTATTGATACAAAAAGTGCACTTTCGGCAATTTCCAGAGCGCTTGACATGTCAATAGAGCTTCGTATAACTGCGCGGCTGAAGACCCTGCCATGGCGTTGCTGCTACCATAGTGCAGCTGATCAGTTAAGCATGGTTTTGCAACAAGAAAATTCTAATATTAAAGTCTATGTGGCTAGTGATATTTTTTCTACCATAAGACCGCTTCCTGTGCGTGCAATAGAACCTGATCTAAGTCACAAATCACAAGATCCAAGCCTCCAAGAGATTAGAGCATTGGCGATGGAAGAGTCTCTTAGACTTAGCCGCGAGTTTGCCGATACATACAACCGATTGATTTCTGGTGTTCTAGCAGGTGAATTAACAAAAGCGCATTTGTTGGACGCTTATATTAAGAGCTTTAATGAAGGTGAACGATTGTCTGGATCGCTCACTTTTGTAGGTAGCGAGCATGGTCATCAAGCATTATTCGAAGAAATTTATGCAGCAAATTTAGCTAGTTTTTTAAAGGAGCTCCCAGAGGGTATCGATAACGATCTACCTGCGATTCGAGAGCTCATCCATGCATTGGCCCGTGGAGTTAGCTTTGGCGAGATTGACATCAATAAAGTGTATGCAAATATTGAAGCCTTCCGGGGAACGTCGGCCAAGGCTGTGTTGGCAGGAATCTAAAGAAAGCCTTGTTGTTTCATCCACAGGTCGTTTGCAAATTTAGACATATAATTGCGAATGGAGTCGGGAAGAATGACCAAGCATTTCTGACCGCTCTTCAATGAAGACGCTGCATTCAGTGCGGCAATCATTGCAGCGCCGCTTGAACCGCCTACTAATAAGCCTTCTTCTTGAATCAATTGACGTGCCATAAGTAATGATGCATGGTCCGTTGTTTTGACATAAGTGTCGATAAGTGAATTATTGAGCACGTCTGGAAAAAAATCATAACCAATCCCTTCAACGTGATAAGGTATGACCTCATTACCCCCACCCAAGATTGATCCTATAGGATCAGCGCCAATGATGCGAATCTTGGGGTCGTATTCTTTGAGACGTTTAGCAAGGCCTGTGATGGTACCACCAGTCCCTACACCGGCAACTAACATATCCAATGAATCTCCAAAATCATCAATAATCTCTTGGGCTGTTATGTGATAGTGGGCATTGGGGTTATTTGGATTGCTATACTGGTCAAGAATATATGCGTTTGGGATTTCTTTTTGTAAGCGTTTAGCTAGAGAAATATGGCTATCAGGATCATTCCAAGCCGCTTCGGTTGGGGTACGATAAATAGTTGCACCTAACCGTTCAAGGACGACTTGCTTTTCTTGGCTCATCTTGTCTGGCATTGTGATAATGACCTTATAACCCATCACAGCCCCTGCTAGTGCAATGCCAATCCCAGTATTCCCAGAGGAGGGCTCAATTAGTGTGTCACCGGGTTTAATAAAATGAGCTTCTTCGGCTTGTTTCACCATCTCATACCCTATCCTATCTTTTACTGATCCACCAGGATTCATAAATTCGCATTTTGCATAAAGTTCGCAATCGAGTGTTGTCCCGATGTGATTAAGTCTAACAACAGGAGTTTTGCCGATGGTCGCCAGAATATTAGGATAGATCATGAAAGCTCTTTGCAATAGATTCGTACGTTCAGTATAAGCCTGTTTCTTATCGACTTCACAGGTTTATCAGCGGTAGAATGTTTTATAGCTAAAATTTAATCCGGATAGTGAAATGAATGAATTTAAAGCAAATGCAGCCGAAGCGGCACTCGATTATATTGAAGATAACATGGTTGTTGGTGTAGGAACGGGTTCTACAATCAGTTATTTTATCAAGGCACTCGTTAACATCAAACATCGGCTGGATGCATGCGTTCCGAGCTCAGTCGCGACTGAAAAGCTATTACGAACGCTCGGTCTGCCAGTCATTGAGCTCAATGTTGCAGGGACGTTACCCATTTACATCGATGGTGCTGATGAGGTGAATCAACGGTGCGAAATGATTAAAGGTGGAGGAGGTGCACTGACTCGGGAGAAAATTATGGCCACGGCCTCCGATCGATTCATTTGCATTGTTGATGAAACAAAAGTAGTTAAATTGCTTGGTACCCACCCTGTTGCAGTCGAGGTCATTCCGATGGCCAGAAGTTTTGTTGCACGTGAAATTGTAAAACTGGGTGGTGATCCCGAGTATCGCGAGCATTTTGTGACAGATAACGGTAATATTATTCTTGACGTATTTAATTTGAATTTTGACTCGCCCAATATCTTAGAGGATGCTATTAATCGCATTCCGGGCGTGGTCGAGAATGGCGTCTTTTCCAGACGTATTGCAGATACTGTTTTGGTTGCAGGTGCTAATGGAATATCCAAAATCAAACTTTAGCGCTTACTCATCTGAGTATCTGCAAAATTGTTCGTGGAAAATAAGAATGAGTTTTACAACGGCTGGTATTACCTGAAATAGGTATGAACTCAGCTTGTTTGAGGTCATGTATTTTCAATCAAGACGAATATACAAGGCTTCCCCATGAACCGTATTCCAAATATTTTTATATGGAACATCCTTCAAACTGTTATAATCAACAGACCAAAACAATGACTAAAACGTCAATAAAGGAGTGGACATGAGACAAAGGAATTTTCTAATATTGGCGGTGATGTTCTTTCTTTTTTCACCCATGGGGTTTGCCGCATCTGAAAGTTGGTCGAGCTTTATAGCGAGTGTTCGCCAGCAAGCGTTGTCCGAAGGAGTTTCGCAAACAACCTTGGATGCAGCCTTTGCTGACATTCACGAGCCTAGCCGTCAAGTCAAAGGGCTGTCGCGATCGCAGCCTGAGCATCGCCTCACCTATGCCAAATACTTAAGCTCGCGTGTGGATAATTATCGAATTTCGGTGGGTAGGCAGCAGTATAAGAAGAACCAAGTTCTGTTAGATGATGTTGGACGTCATTTTGGTGTAGATCCGTGTTTTATCACTGCATTTTGGGGCATGGAAACAAGTTATGGGAGTTACATGGGTACATTTCCCGTTATTAGATCCTTGGCAACGCTTGCCTATGAGTCGCCGCGCAAGGACTTTTTTCGCAAAGAATTGCTATTGGCCTTACATATCCTTAATGATGGTCATGTGTCTTTATACCGTTTTAAAGGTGAGTGGGCAGGCGCTTCAGGGCAGCCGCAGTTTTTGCCCTCAAGCTGGGTAAAATACGCTGTTGATTATGATGGAGATGGTCGCAAGGATATCTGGGATTCAAAAGCCGATGTGTTTGCTTCTATTGCAAACTACATGAAGAAGAACGGCTGGCAAACTGGCGAGCCATGGGCTATCCAAGTGAAGTTACCTGTGCATTTTGATATGAGTCTTGAGGGAAAGAGTATAGTGAAACCGGTCAGTGAGTGGAACGCCTTGGGGTTTCGCACTCTAAATAACCAATCATTACCCCTAAAGCCTGGTTTTGCGAGTATTGTTCAACCCAATGGCGGCCCAGTGTTTTTAGCATATCCGAATTATAAAATGATATTACGCTATAACAATTCCATTTATTACGCTGGAGCGATTGGTTATCTGGCAGATAAAATCTGCCAGCGTGCACCTTCTTAGGCGCGTCTTTTAAGGGACTGTATGCAGCAATATCTTGATAAAATAGCGAGTTTGACCCCAGAGATACGTGCCATTGTTTGCGATAAGTCAACTGAGGCTCCACATTCGGGTAGGTATAACAAGCTTGTCTCACAAGGGAGTTATCTCTGTAGACGATGTGGATGGGCGTTGTTTCGCGCGAATAATCAATTTAGTGCACTCTGTGGGTGGCCAAGTTTTGATGAGTCTCTGGTTGGGAGAGTCAAAGAGATACCTGATAGCGATGGGGAACGTATAGAGATTGTTTGTGGTCGTTGTGATAGCCATCTTGGCCATGTGTTTGGCGGTGAAAATTTAACGTTAAAAAATACGCGATATTGTGTTAATTCGTTGGCACTCGATTTCGTCAATGATGATGTTGTTCTTGATACTGAGGAGGTTATTGTTGCGGGGGGCTGTTTTTGGGGTGTTGATTATTATTTACGCCATGATCCTGGCGTGGTAGCTGTTGAAGTGGGCTATTGTGGGGGCACGATGGATCATCCTACCTATGATGCAGTGTCGAGCGGGCAAACGGGACATTATGAGGCCGTCAGGGTGATTTTTGACACAAAGAAAACAAATTGCCGAAAAATATTACAATACTTTTTTGAAATCCACGATTCCACTCAAACAAATGGTCAAGGCCCGGATATTGGATCGCAGTACCAAAGTGCTGTTTTTTGCTTTAATGAGTCGCAGCAAGTCATTGTGGCTGAGCTCATTCAGGCACTTAAACAAAACGGCTATCATGCCGTCACACGTAGTTTACCTGCACAAATATTCTGGTCTGCGGAAGACTATCATCAAAACTACTATACCCTACGTAAAAGTACGCCTTACTGTCATTTACCTATTTCTCGTTTTAAACAGGGTATCTGAGCGGTATTAGTTTACACAAGGGTAGGTGATGAAAGAGACTAGAGCGCCGATAGGTTAAACTTTAAACAGATCGACATTGTTGAAATTTTATGATCAAATTCATGCAGATCAAAAGTACAGGAGTCTGCATGATAAAGCACGAAAATTGCATTTTTCCTATAGAATTGTCTAAAAAAAGAGAAAATTTGCGCTCGATTAAAACAAAATGGCAAGCTATTTATATTTTTAAGAAAATATCGTCACCTTATTTTTACATATGAAATATATAGTGAATTAAAATTTAAACGAACCCCTAAAGGAGTGCGTACAATTAATTCTGGAGCAGTCTTGCTGTAATGCACTTCTCCACCCGTAAAATCAAACTGTATTGGAAGACCATATGCATCAACAGCCATGTGAATTTTCGTCGTATTTCCGCCAACAGATTTTCCAATCGCTTGATTTTCTTTATCAACAGCTCCTGCGCTGTGTTGATGGGCCCTAACTATACCTCCATCAATAAACCCCCATTCCAGATCAGGATTAGATGATTGCTTGTAAATTTGTTCATGAATATCTTTACTATCACAGCTTTTATTAGCAATGCGGCGATCCGATGCTAGTAAAGTTGCCTCATTTAAACGATCTGAGCTTTTCATTATCTTCCTAGTCAAGGTTTTGTTAATCAAACCGATAGCTTGTATAAGATAGCTTCTGGAGATAGGGATGAGCAATGTAGCGAAGTTTAATATCGGTGATTTGGTTTTTCACAAACGTCAAGGCTATCGAGCGGTGGTCGTTGATGTAGATCCATTGTTTCAGGCCTCAGGGCGTTATAATCCGCAGGCCATGAAGCATGAGTTCTCACAAAGAAACCCGTGGTATCGCTTGTTGGTTGATGGATCTAGTCAAATCACTTACGTTGAAGAAACACTGCTGGCTTTTGATGTGAGCCAACAGGCCATTGATAATCCAAATGTTAGTCACTATTTGGTTGAAAACAAAACAGGATATCGTGGAATTTCTCGGGGACATTAGGTTGAGCACTGAGCTGCTTAATGAGCGCTTTTAAGGGTAGCTAAAGCATAGTGCTGGTGTTTAACCAGCGATGTATTGACGTTCAGCGTTTGGTCGAGTACAATCTGTTTAAACAATAGGCTTGTGGGGTGAGCGAGTGAATCTTTTCGTTAGAAATTTTTTAGATAAAGACAAAGATACAACTTGGAACACTACTTTCCAACAAGGTTTTTTTACGCCATATAAGTCAATGAGCGATTTTGGTTTAGAATTAGCAGCCCCTTTTTGCATGCCGATGATTTTCTTTCTCGGTGAGCTATTTTTAATAATTCAGATAGCGGCCCATTTATTACAAGCGTTAACCTATCTCTTAGTAGTTAAGTTCTCCGGAAGTACCGATGATCTCCAATATGAACCAGATGCTGGGATAGAGAACTTGGCCCATGCTGCTACGGCCCTTATGTATGCTGGATTTTTAGCGGCCGCATTCGTTATTGTGCCTGTGATTGCGGTCATATCTATTATCACGCGCTTACTTGCAACAGGATACGATTCTCATCCTGCATGTACGTCGACCAGAAGTGATTTCGAAGAGCCTCGCCTAACTTAACGGATAAATATATATTCGTTACCTAGGTGCTGCGGACAAATACAATCAGCAGGGTGACAACACCAATCAAGATTAACCCAAGCACCCCCATCGAGAAAAAACTCTTAGATAGATTTTCGCGGCTAAATAGCTGAGGACGCCCTTTGATGGTACGATAAAGCATCCAAACAATCATTGCAGCACCAATCAATGCTAATAATTGGTAAAACGTTTCCATGTTATGTTTCTCCTTCAAAGCTAAATGCATCTGAGTATAAATGTTCAAGGACCGCACCGCCCGCTACGAGCTCAGTGCGGCTCGTGTAGGCGAGATCAAACGGGCCTGCGATAATAATTTGCCAATCCTGAATGTCTTTTCTATGACGTTTGAGAACCAATGTTGCAAGTGATGTCTTGCTGAAATCTGATAATTGCGAAAAATATGCAAAATTATCCACATGTGCTTGCCAAAGCAAGACCTTATCTTCCATATATAAATCACTTTGTGAGCGAGCCCCCCAAAATAATTCAAAAGGCCTGCTTTCTCCATCTGCTAGTAATTGCTCAATCATTGCTTTGATGGGGGCAAAACCTGTGCCTTGAGCGATAAAAATAATAGGGAGCTCAGGGTTAATATGGTGCAGGTCGCATGCACCTAATGGGAGAGAAAGGGTTACCCTGCCTCGTTGCTTAATGTCAGCTAAGAGCGGTTGATTATAGGGGTTGTCACGAGAGTGGCGGATATGTAGCTCATACTTGTGCGATCCCAAAGGTGCATTGGCAATGGAGTAGCTAAATGCCTCATTGTTTGACAAAATCTGCAAATACTGTCCTGCATGATAATTAATGTACTCTGTGGGTGCTAAGATGAGTTGCAAAATGCTGTTGGTCAGAGGTGTAATACGCACAATTTCAGCTTCCGTGCATTTTTGAGTCATGGCGTGAGCCCTAGCAAGGACCAATATTCATTCACGCGATCCAGAACAGTTCTGTCCATAGTAATCGCTCGGCCCCATTCACGTGTCGTCTCTTGCGCCCATTTACTTGTTGCATCCATGCCCATTTTAGAGCCAAGTCCTGCTACTTTTGAGGCAAAATCCAGATAGTCAATGGGGGTATTTTCAATCATAACAGTGTCTCGTTGTGGGTCCATACGAGTAGTTATGGCCCATATTACATCAGGCCAGCTTCTTGCATCAATGTCATCATCACAGACGATTACAAATTTTGTATACATAAACTGTCTTAAAAAAGACCAAACGGCCATCATGATCCGTTTAGCATGCCCAGGATATTGTTTTTTGATAGTTACAATGGCTAAGCGATAAGAACAACCCTCTGGAGGTAAATAGAAATCTACAATTTCAGGAAATTGTTTTTGCAGGATTGGAATAAAGACTTCATTTAATGCTGCACCTAATATAGCTGGTTCATCAGGAGGGCGGCCGGTATACGTGCTATGGTAAATGGGATCATCACGATGTGTAATGCGTTCAACTGTGAAGACTGGGAATGGTTGTACTTCGTTATAATAACCCGTGTGATCACCAAAAGGGCCTTCGGGTGCTTCAACGCCAGGCTCTAAATAGCCTTCTAAAACAATTTCAGCTGATGCGGGCACATGTAGATCATGACCGATACAGCGAACAAGTTCAGTTCGATGACCACGCAGAAGACCTGCAAAGGCGTATTCTGACAGGTTGTCTGGAATTGGTGTGACTGCGGCCAGGATAGTTGCAGGATCAGCGCCTAAGGTTACGGCAATTGGAAACGATTTGGTGGGATATGCTTTCTGCCAGGCTTGATAATCTAAAGCGCCTCCGCGGTGCGACAGCCAGCGCATAATCAGTTTATTCTTACTCAGTAGTTGTTGGCGATATATTCCCATATTTTCACGGGATTTTTCTGGACCCTGGGTGGTAACTAACCCCCAGGTTATAAGGGGAGCCGCATCCTCTGGCCAACAGGTTTGAATCGGTAGTTTTGTTAAGTCGACCTCATTACCTTCTAAAATGTGCGTTTGACATAGCCCTTTGCTCACATACTTAGGCGCCATGTTCAGCGCTTGTTTTAACAAGGGCAGCTTGTTGAATGCATCTTTAAAGCCCTTAGGAGGCTCTGGTTCTTTGAGGGCCGCAAGAAGATGTCCAACTTCACGAAGGGCCGCTATGCTTTCTTCTCCCATGCCCAATGCTACGCGTTCTACGGTACCAAAAAGATTGGTAAGTACAGGCATCGCTCCTTGAGCATGTTTTTGAAATAGCAATGCTGGCCCCTGGGCACGAAGCACTCTATCACTAACAACAGTCATTTCTAAATGAGGCGAAACAGGGTAATCAATCCGCTTTAGAAGGCCGCGTTTTTCAAGTTGTGCGATGAAATCACGAAGATCTCTATATTTCATAGGTATGTGCTTACCCTCTAAGCAAGTCTTTTATTCTTGGCGCTTCATAGCATCAAAAAACTCAGCGTTGGTTTTGTGATTTTTCATACGCTCAAGTAAAAACTCAATCGCATCACACTCATCCATTGATTGTAGGATTTTTCGTAAGATCCACGTACGTTGAAGTTCTTCTGGAGTTAATAATAAATCTTCACGACGTGTGCCCGAGCGGTTTATGTTGATGGCTGGGAACACGCGGCGCTCAGCGATATTTCGAGTTAAGTGGATTTCCATGTTACCGGTTCCTTTAAACTCTTCGTAAATCACTTCATCCATTTTTGAGCCGGTATCAACCAAGGCTGTTGCGATAATGGTTAAACTACCACCTTCTTCGATGTTACGTGCAGCACCATACAAGCGTTTTGGACGCTGCAAGGCATTAGCATCAACACCACCGGTGAGTACCTTTCCTGATGAGGGGATGACGGTATTGTAGGCTCGGGCTAAACGAGTGATAGAGTCAAGCAATATCACAACATCACGCTTATGCTCGACCAAGCGTTTTGCTTTTTCAATGACCATCTCGGCAACTTGAACATGACGGTTTGCAGGTTCATCGAAAGTACTGGCCACAACCTCGCCTTTGACTGATCGCTGCATTTCGGTGACTTCTTCAGGGCGTTCATCAATAAGGAGTACAATGAGGTAGCAATCGGGATAGTTTTTTTCAATCGAATGGGCGAGGTTTTGTAGCATCAGAGTTTTACCCGCTTTAGGCGGAGAAACGATCAAGCCACGCTGGCCACGTCCAAATGGCGCACAAAGGTCAACCACTCGAGCAGTTAGATCTTCTGTGCTGCCATTGCCTTGCTCCATCACCAAACGCTCGGATGCAAATAATGGGGTTAAGTTCTCAAATAGAATTTTATTTTTTGCATTGTCTGGGCTTTCATAGTTGATTTGATCAACCTTCAACAAAGCAAAATAGCGTTCACTGTCTTTTGGTGGACGAATTTTACCAGAAACCGTATCTCCGGTACGCAGACCAAAGCGTCTGATTTGACTGGGTGAAACATAAATATCGTCAGGTCCTGCTAGATAGGAGCCATCTGAGGAGCGTAAAAATCCGAAGCCATCAGCCAAGATTTCAACCACCCCATCGCCATGAATATCCTCTCCTTTCAGCGCATGGGCTTTAAGTATTGCGAAGATAATATCTTGCTTGCGCATTCGGGAGGTGTTTTCTACGCCCATCTCTTGGGCAATGTTGACGAGTTCAGCGATAGGTAATCGCTTAAGTTCACTAAAATTCATACTTCTCACTTGATGTGTTGGTTAAATGAAATGTGTTTCCAGGGTAGTTTTAACAGGAAGGTCAGCTTAAGAAGCTGCTGCATGTGGATCATCGGCAAGACAAACCACCACCAGTAATTGAAGAATAACATAGCCGTTTTTCGAAAGCTACAGTTTTTTAACTAAGTAAGTTCTCGCTTTATTCTATGTCAATTGGCGCTAACTCATTGATAAATTAGGTTGCCACCGTCTTCAGGGATAAGCGCTTTCAAAGCGCTCATCGTGCGTTGCTGAATAAAGAAGGAGCGCAGTCGCCATAGACGTCACGTAGGCGGATGGTCAATATAGTCATTGGTGGTGAACGAAGATTGATCGTCGCAAAGAACACAAATCATGAGATAGGTCCATATAATCAATTTACTGCGAAGTAATTGGGCCGAAGCCCAATTCATCTTGTTAAGTATTGCTGTCTATAAAGGCGCTCAGTTGTGACTTTGAGAGCAGCCCCATTTTAACGGCTTCCACTTGACCATTTTTGAACAAAATCAGTGTTGGGATACTCATCACACCATATTTTGAAGGTGCGATGGGATTTTCATCGATGTTGACCTTAGCAAATGAGACTTTATCTTCATAGTTAGAAGCAATTTCCTCAAAAATAGGCGCAAGTGCTCGGCAAGGGCCACACCACTCAGCCCAAAAATCTACTAGAACTGGTTTGCCCGCGTTGAGTACGTCTTGCTCGAAGCTTAAATCAGTTACGGCTTTAATGTCTTTACTCATGAATTTACCCCTTTGATGATAGTTATGACTAATTATATACTCTAACGTTGAGAATTAGGTAGGTCTCTTAAAAATCCCCAGCAAGGGCTTGAAATAGCGTTATCCCTGCGATGGTTGCAGTTTCGGTGCGCAAAATTCTAGGTCCTAAGGTTAGAGGATGGAAATTCAGTGCTCTAGCTTTTGCAATTTCATTACTACTCAAGCCACCTTCAGGTCCTATCATAAGACTGATGCCACCTTCAATGGGTACATAATCACGCCATGATGCTTTGGTGGTTGGATCTAACACAAAGTGAATTGTGTCATCGGAACTTGCAAGATAATCATCAAATGAGCATGCTTGATGTATTGTAGGTAATTGATTGCGCCCTGACTGTTCACAGGCTGCTATGCATATGGCCTGCCATTGTTGATGTTTTTTTAATAGCCTTGTGCTATCTAGCTTGACGACACAGCGCTCAGTAAGCAAGGGGGTAATACTAGTTACTCCAAGTTCTACGGCTTTTTGTATTACAAACTCCATCCGTTCTCCTTTAGAGATGCCTTGAGCTAAATGAATTACTCGAGATGATTCGCGGCTGACGTGTAATACCTCAATAACCGTAACAGTGATCTGTTTTTTGTTGACCTCGGTAATGGTTGTCTTGAATTCTAGATTATCACCGCGAAAAAGTGTGACATGTTCTTTGGGCTGCATACGTAGCACAGTGCCTACGTGTAAACTGGCTTCTTTGGAAAGGGCGATGGTTTGGCCTTTTTCATAATTTCCAGGCTGGTAGATTCGTATGGTTCGCACAGTTTTTTCTATTTCCTGTCTTGCTGAAGGCTATCACCACATTATACCATTATAGAACTTTTGTACTCCATTGTGAGCCATGATTCTGGAACCTAATTTGAGAAGAAAATGACAAAAACGCGTATTGAAACTGACAGCATGGGCGAGATTGCAGTACCCAGCGATAAATATTGGGGGGCTCAGACTGAGCGCTCTCTTCATCATTTTGCTATTGGTCATGACATTATTTCTCGAGAAGTTATTCATGCTTTGGCTTTGTTAAAAAAAGCTGCAGCGATGACAAATCGAGAATTAGGTCAACTATCAAAAGATAAAGCTGAGTTGATAATTAAAGCCGCAGAAGAGGTGAGTAGTGGCAGTTTGGATGAGCATTTTCCCTTACATGTTTGGCAAACAGGAAGTGGGACTCAGACCAATATGAATGTTAATGAAGTGATTTCAAATCGTGCAATTGAGATAGCTGGTGGTGTATTAGGTAGTAAGTCACCTATTCATCCAAATGATGATGTCAATATGTCGCAGTCTTCTAATGACACATTCCCAACGGCGATGCACATTGCTACGGTAATTGCTTTTAAGCATAAGCTACTACCCGCGCTTAATAGACTTCGAGATGGTCTTAATGCAAAGATGCACGAATTCAATGACATCATTAAGATAGGCCGAACGCACCTGCAAGATGCCGTACCTTTAACGCTTGGGCAGGAATTTTCAGGCTATGTTGCTCAATTGGATGCGTGCATTCTGCGTGTTGAACATGTTTTACCTGAGTTGTATGAACTTGCATTGGGGGGAACTGCAGTTGGTACGGGGTTGAATACCCATCCCCATTTTGCGGAACAAGCGGCTAACAATATCGCCATAATTTCAGGCCTTCCTTTTGTATCTGCACCTAATAAATTTGCGGCACTTGCGTCCCACGAACCATTGGTTATGGCGCACAGTGTGTTAAAGAGCATGGCGACTGCGTTGATGAAAATTGCCAATGACGTACGATGGTTAGGCTCGGGTCCTCGATGCGGTTTGGGTGAGCTTATTTTGCCTGAGAATGAACCCGGATCATCCATCATGCCTGGAAAAGTGAATCCCACGCAAGCTGAAGCTATGACGATGGTCTGTGCGCAGGTCATCGGGAATGACACCACGGTTGCGGTAGCAGCAAGCCAAGGTAACTTTGAGTTAAATGTGTTTAAGCCGGTGATTATTTTTAATGTAATGCATTCACTTAATCTTATCGCTGATACTTGTGTATCGTTCCAAACGTTCTGTGTGGAAGGGTTACAAGCAAATCGACCGATGATTGATAAATATCTACATCACTCATTGATGTTGGTGACTGCTCTAAATCAACACATTGGTTATGATAAGGCCGCCAAAATCGCCAAAACTGCGCACGCTGATAACCTTTCTCTGCAAGAAGCTGCGGTAAAACTCGGGTTTTTAACGGCGGCAGAGTTTGATGAGTATGTAAAACCAAAAGAGATGTTAGCTCCGCGTGCTTGAGATCTTTTTACGGGGCTAGGTCTTTAAGGCAAAGTAAGATCTTTTCTACGTGGTTAGTAAATAAATAGCGAAGACCGCGGTTCATTTCGCGGTATAGACTTTGTTTTGAATCGACAAAACCTACGCCTGCAATTTGATGAGCCTGGTGTAATTGTTTGATCTTGTTTTGACTGAGTAATAGATACTGACTCAGTATGCCACCATAACCCTCGTGCAGACTGCGCAACATGAATTCATTTACATTGTTGTGCACCGGGACCAGGAGCATTGAAGCTTTTGGGAAGGTACCTATTAGCGGCGTCAGGTTTGCTTCTTTGAGCGCAATAAAATGGTAGTCTTTGACGGGGGTTAAGGGTTTCATCGTTTCTTCGAGGATATGTGGGACTAAGATAGGTGTTTTAAGCTCAATGAAAAGATGCATTTTCTGACCATATTTTTTTACTACCTGAGATAAAGTGGGAAGAGAGGGAACGAGTGTGTGTAACTCGGGGAAGTTGAGTGCTTCAATAGACCGATGAACTCCCCACAGTCTATCTAAAGTAGCGTCATGATTCACAACCAGTACATTATCTTTAGTGCTATGGATATCAAATTCAATGCCATAGCATCCTAAATTTAAGGCTGTTTCAAATGCTTTGTCAGTGTTTTCTTGAATTTTATCATCATGCGCGCCTCGATGGGCTACAAGACAAACCTCTTTGGCGATAGAAGCGAGTGGTTTAGGTCGTGGCCAACATGCAACGGTAAAATCAACACATTTTTCAATATGGTGCAATAGATTCATTTATTATCAGTGGGTAAGGATTGTTTCTAACTTGAAAGCATAGCAAAAGTCGCAGCAAATGGCGCCATAGGATCTCTGCATATGACAAAAAACTCCGTATTATTTAGCGCTGGATCGCGAATGTGATTTTATGCTTTGTAAGCAATTGTTGCTCTAGTGATTCAATGACTCTTATCATCATACTTTTTATGTAACTTATATGAACGCAATCTTTATCTTAGGGGCTGTTGACATTTGATCATCCGGTCGCCGACGTGCCGCGGTTTATCCGGCGTTGTTGCAGATTTCAAAAACTGTTCTTTTAGAAGCTGGATTTAAAAAAAAGAGATAAGAAATATGGCGTTACGAACCTAAACGGTATAACTTCGGTTTTCTGAGAACAGGAGTTTACCAATGACTAAAAAAGCCTATAGAATTCGTAACTGGTCTGAGTATAACAAAGGATTAGTTTCTCGGAGAATGGAAACGATTAAAACATGGTGAAAGCCGTTTCCAAGTATGGAAAGAATGACATATAGCATTAGATGCTGATTCTCTGGATATTGTAGCTTTGTCTGTAACAGACAGTGTTCGACTTGCTTGTAATTATTTGTCTGGTCTTATTGAGCAAATTAAAGATCCAATCGAGCAAATTACTGGCGATGGGGCCTATGATAAGCAAAATTGTTATGAGACTGCTCTTAGGCGCGGAGCCAAACCTGTTTTTCCTCCTCAGCATAACGCAGCAGTACAACGAAATAAGATTAAGAAAAATCCTGCACTTATTC
>JBIIJL010000080.1:0-8645 GCA_044233795.1 Legionella sp.
ATGAAAAAAAAGTACCAGGGTCTTAACCTGGGTCATATTCGCCCGCTATCGTTAAGATGCTTCCTCTGGATGTTCTACTCAATGCTACAAGCGCCCTGCTTGTTTGCAGCTGATTTGCTCGATATCTACCACCAAGCACTCGATAATGACCCTATCTTTAAGGCGGCTTATAGTACGTTTATGGCTGCGACCGAGTCCATCCCTCAGGCCCGCTCAAGTCTTCTCCCGCGATTAACCATTGGTGCATCAGCTTCACGGAACGTTTTTTCCGTCAACTCAGGCGCAGGAATCGCAAGCATCGATGGACAACAAACCTATGACGCCAACAATTGGAGCGTTAATGCTTCACAATCCATATTTAACTATCAAGCATGGAAACAAGTGAGCCAAGCTAAAGCTTCTGTGAAAGCAGCTCACGCAACCTTTAATGCAAGATCCCAAGATTTACTACTTCGAACAGCAAAGGCATATTTTGCAGTCCTCTTTGCAAAAGATACCCTTCATTTCGCTGAAGCTAAAAAAAGGGCCAATCAGAGACAACTTGAGCAAGCCCAAGAACGCTTCAATGTAGGCCTTGATGCCGTCACATCTGTCTATGAAGCAAAAGCTGCGTTCGATCATTCCATCGCACAAGTGATACAGGCAGAAAACAATCAAGAGAACACAAGTGAAAATTTAAGAAAATTAACCGATCATGTTTACGACATAGTAGCACCTCTTCGTGATAATACGATTCCTCTCATCAAACCTGAACCAAACCACGTTGAGGATTGGATAACTACAGGTTTAAAACAAAATTATGACTTATTTGCTGCAAAATTTAAGCTACAAGCTGCAAGAGAAAACATCAAAGCACAATCAGGTGGTGGCATGCCCACCCTTGCCCTACAAGGCAACAGCACCAGAACCAACAACAGCGGTACTGGAAACAACTTTTATATACCAGCGCATCAAATGATATCAAACGTTGCCATTGCTCTTAATTTTCCGATTTTTCAAGGTGGACTTGTTGAGGCGAACACCAAGCAAGCCATTTTTAATTTCCAAACAACAAGCCAAGAGCTTGAGAAAACCTACCGTGATGTAGTCGTCAATACGCGTATCGCATTTAACACCATCAATGACGGCATTAGTAAAGTAAAAGCAGATAGACAAACGGTGATATCGCAAAAAAGCTCGCTTGAAAGTACCGAAGCACAATACCAAGTAGGCACCCGTACCATGGTCGATGTGGTCAATGCACAACAAAAACTCTTTGAAGCACAAGAACTACTCTCACAAGACCAATATGAATTAATCAATGCTATCCTTAAGTTAAAATTCCTAGCAGGCTCTTTAAATGTAGACGATTTGGCTGAAATCAACTCATGGCTTCAGACCACTCGCATCAGCGGATTGCCACCGAAAGAATTAACGAGTTAGCTCACATTTATCCCAAAGCAGGTAACTAAAATGACAGATTCTTCAACAGCTTTAGAAAAGAAACTCCTACATTACATTGGCAAAGGGATTGCTGATTTTAATATGATACAAAAAGGTGATCGTGTGATGGTGTGCTTATCAGGTGGGAAAGATTCCTTCACCCTACTCACAGTGTTGAATTTGCTAAAGCAACGCACCAACCACAAATTTGAGATCTTTGCCTTCACACTTGATCAAGCCCAACCAGGTTGGAATGACCAAGCTTTGCGAGATTGGTTGAATCAACGCAAGATTCCCCATGAAATTCTCACCCGCGATACCTACAGTATTGTGAAAGAAAAAATTCCTGAAGGCCAAACCTATTGTTCACTATGCTCAAGGTTACGACGTGGAATTATTTACCGCTATGCAGAAGAAAAAGGCCATAACAAAATCGCACTAGGCCATCACCGCGATGATTTAATCACAACATTAATGATGTCAATTCTCTACAATGGTGACTTGCGCTCGATGCCGCCTAAATTATTGAGTGACAACAAAAAACACATCGTCATTAGGCCCATGTGTTATGTGCAAGAGAAAGATATCATCACTTATGCCAAAGAACAGCAATTCCCAATCATCCCGTGCACCCTATGTGGCTCCCAAGAAAATCTCGCAAGAAAACGCATAGGAAAATTAATTAATCAGTTAGCTGAAGAAAATCCAAAAATTCCTAGCAATATATTACATGCCTTACAAAGTATAAAACCCAGTCAATTGATGGACCAATCACTGTGGAACTTTAGGGGGCTTGAAGAAAATCTACTAAGTAACATCGAAAATACATCAGAGCGTGTTGACAATTGATCTACATCGCCTTAGAGGTTCACTAACAGCACCCTACTGTATGCTCCTTGTGCAGAATAGTTTGTTTGAGCTTCAAGATGCGCTCAAAAGACGCCTCGATGCAATGTTCATGGATTGCCCCTGACAACACCAGGCGCTCGATACAATTGATCACATCTAACGGCTCATGATGTTCCAATTGGTTGCCAAAAATAATCATATCAGCGCCTGCATTAATGGTAAGCCTAAGACTTTCCTCCAAATCATAATGACGGCTTATAGCATGCATTTGTAAGTCATCACTGATAATAACCCCATCAAACCCTATTTTTTTTCGTAATAGATCGGTCAATATAGGATGAGAAAGTGTTGCTGGAAGGCCACTGTCATCCAGTCTACGATTAATTACATGGGCTGTCATTACCATCACCGGGGCTTGGTGCTCTTTTAATAAAGTATAGTAAGGTAATAGTTCATCGTCCCTAAAATGCTCTGTTACATCCACAAATCCTTCATGAGTATCACCTGTTGCACTACCATGACCTGGAAAATGTTTATAAGCCATAATCAGGCCATGCTGGCTAAATACTTTCACTACTTGTCTTGCACAACGAATAACTTCCTTAGGGTCCGCAGAAAAACTTCGCCCAAGGCTTCCGATGATCCCAGACGTTTCTGTTAGATTAAGATCAACCACCGGAGCAAAATTAAGATTAAAACCTAAGTCTTTAAGCGTCAAAGCCATTTGTTCAGCTTCAACATACAACGCTTCATTTGTAAGCGTTGCTTGAACATTAGCCTTCAAGGTCTTCATACAACCAGGTACTTTTGAAAGTCTATCTACAGAACCGCCTTCATAGTCTATAGCAATGAACAATGGTAGTTTGTTATTTTCGCGAGTAACTTGAGAAAGCTTCCTCGTTAACGCTTTAATTTGCTGTTGGTCTTTAAGATTTTTTCCGTAAGATGCGGTTGTGAAATCAAAATCAAACAACAACACACCACCTAAACCGTCTTCAAGTAACCATTTTACAACAGGGCTTTGTAAGCTAATATCATCACCTGAAAAGCCCATCAACAACATTTGACCAATTTTTTGTCGAAGAGAAAACATGTTTTACTCCAAGCGGTAGGGTTTGTTGACCATTCGTTTTAGAACATTTTCCAAAACGCCCTTATAAAAAAATTAAACTACTTCGACGCATAAGCAGGTGCCACCTTGCTGGTGTCGCACACGCAATCCCCGCTTGCCTCGGGCGGATAAGGTACTTCGGAAAAATCTCGAGGATAGCATAGGGTAACATTCCATGCTGTATCGCCTTGGGACACAGAAACCGGGAGCTGATAATGAGTCAGTGATTTGTATTTTTTATTTTTATCGCTCTGCCAAAAAACCGGCGTGAATGATGCACTAAAAGAGTAAATGTCACCCGGTTGGCATGCAAACGCTTGCCTTCCCCAAATTTGTCCATCAACAACGTTGACAGTCGTTAGCGTCTTAGCGGTCGAAGAAACAATGAGGTTGACTTCAACATTATACTTCGTCCAACACGAATCTTTAACCACCGTAAAAAAGCAAGGGAAAGACTCTGCTTGCATTGGAACCATCAAAGCGAACATAAAAGCAACCTCTTTACGCGTCATAGAACTCTCTTCCTAAATTTTATGTTTATTTTGCGTTTAACAACCCATTACTAGAATCGTTTCTCTCGAGCAGCATCGAGCTAAATGTCATTGAAAATTTCATAATAAAACAGATTGCTAACATTATATTGAGCAGCAAACCCGAAAACAAACATATTTTTTTGTTCCCAAGCACGTTTAACCAGGTCTGATGTCATACAGATGAACGAGATACAAGTTAAAATAACAGATTCAAAGGATCGCCCGAGCCCCTACTATCGTATGCGCAGAGTATGATTGCTTTTTTCAAATCCATCAGTATACTCTTGCCCACGAGGAGAGGTGGCCGAGTGGTTGAAGGCGCACGCCTGGAAAGTGTGTATACGGAAACGTATCGAGGGTTCGAATCCCTCTCTCTCCGCCAGTTCATAAAATCAGGACTTTGTGGCCACGAATGTCCAAATCTCACAACCCCCTTGCGAACCCCATTATTCTTAGGCTTGGGCCTCTTGTAATCGCTTGACACATGCCTATATAGAGAATCACAAAATTTTTGCCTTACCAAGTAAATATGGGAGATGGCTCCAACTCATTTAACCTCTAAGTTGAATTTACAACAGTTTACGACTTAAACCTTGGCGAATTAGGTGCCGCTGATGGTTCGGGGGAAGAATCTGACGTATTTTCCCCAGATGCATTTGCTATCTGTGAATCGTAGTTTTGTGCGGTATCTGGTGATAGTGTATTTGGCGAAGATATAGTGCTTGGGAGAGGACTCATGGCTGAACTGGGAGCAGAGGCTGAGTTAGAAGGCGGAGTCGCTTGCTGAGGACCGTTGGCATCGAACCCCCCCCACTGAGTCCATAATTTAGGCTTATAGTTTGAATCCTTTGCCCACATTCTAAAATCATATTCGTCTAGCTGGCGTTGATGAAAATTGAAAAGCATCATGTTGTTACAGTGATCACTCCGACTATCTTGCGATTGTTGCTTCCTAACGGCATCAACATTGGCATCTGTTAGCATCAAACTTTCAGGAAGAACTTTATCTTTGTAGTAATCTATGGCATCGCCCCCCCCCGTATGGAGCATATTAGGCTTATAGTCTGGATCCTTTGCCTTCATTCTAGCATCATATTCTTCTAGCTGGTGTCGCAGAAGATTGTAAAGCTTCATGTCACGGTGAACACTCATACTACTTAGCTCAATTAGCCTCCTAACGACATCAACTTCGGCATCTGTTAGCCTCAACCATTCAGGAAGAACTTTATCTTTGTAGTAATCGTTACCATCGTCAATTAAGTCCGTAATGGCCATAAATTTCTCCTCGTAAGGCAGTATCTAATCTGAGGAATTTCTTGATGTCGCCTGCTCATGTTTTAAGCCCAACATGAACCTCTTTGGCTTTAATTGAAATTATAGTCCATATTCGGCTGTGCTGCCGACTAAGAGTATGATTGCTTTTTTCAAATCCAGTTGAATTTACAACAGTTTACGGCTTAAACCCTGGCGAATCAGGTGCCGCTGATGGTCCGGGTGAAGGATCTGACGTATTTCCCCCAGATGCATTTGCTATCTGTGAATCGTAGTTTTGTGCGGTATCTGGTGATAGTGTATTTGGCGAAGATGTAGTGCTTGAGAGAGGACTCATGGCTGAACTGGGAGCAGGGGCTGAGTTAGAAGGCGGAGTCGCTTGCTGAGGACCGTTGGCATCGAACCCCCCCCACAGAGAGTATAATTTAGGCTTATAGTTTGGATCCTTTGCCTTCATTCTAGCATCATATTCGTCTAGCTGGTGTCGCTGAAGATTGTAAATCCTCATGTTACAGTGATCACACATACTATCTTGAGCGTTTTGCTTCCTAACGAAATCAACTTCGTCATCTGCTAGCCTCAACTCTTCAGGAAGAACTTTATCTTTGTAGTAATCGTTCCCATCGTCAAAAAGGTCCATAAACTTCTCCTCGTAAGGCAGTATCTAATCTGAGTAATTTCATGATGTCGCCTGCTCATGTTTCAAGCACAATATGAATCTCTTTGGCTACACTTGAAATTATAGTCCATATTTGGCTGTGCTTCCGACTGATAGAGGCTTCATACAGGGCAAATTAAAATGGGAGATGAGTATTGTTAGAGGGGTCACCCACTTTGAGCACGAAAAAATTCAATCGATTATCAATACTGGAGTACAACCGTATAGTGATAACTGGTAGCATTATTAACGAAATCTGCTAGAATCGCTGTCGGTGAAGTTGACATTCCCCACCCAGCTTGGCGGTGGTTATTGTAGAGGCTACCAACCTCTGCCATACCGGCGATTTCTTTGAGAGCCAACTCTTACATTTCTTTGCAACAAAATTAAAGATGAATTACACTAAAAAAAACTGGACAAAAGATAAAATTATTGTACAATATTCGCCGCCCTTTTGATATGATAAGTAAGGAATATAAGAACGAGTGGCTAAAGTAACCAGAAAAACTACAAAACCGACCCAACCCGGAGAATTTCGTCGTGCTTTAAAGGACCGGCATGTTCAGTTGATTGCTTTGGGTGGCATCATTGGTTCTGGTTATTTCTTAGGAACCGGGGCCGTTATTCATGCAGTGGGGCCATCTGTATTTCTTGCATATATTCTCGGCGGACTAATCATCTACTTAACCATGTTATGTATGGGTGAGCTTGCTGTTGCAATCCCAATCTCAGGTTCTTTTATCAATTATACCGCTGATTTCATCTCTCCCTCGCTCGCATGCGGCGTTGGGTGGTCCTATTGGATCAGTTGGGTTGCATACATCCCTGCGGAGTGTGTGGCAGGCGGTATTATTATGCAACACTTTACAGGCGTAAATGGATACATCTGGGCCGTTGGTTTTGGTCTATTAATCACTTACATTAACATGACAGAGGTGGGCACCTTCGGAGAAATTGAGTTTTGGTTAGCCTTAATTAAAGTATTCGCCCTCTTTGGTTTTGTTATTTTATCTTTGATGATCTTCGGGGGCGTCATTCATGGCCATGATACCCATGGTTTCATCGGAACAAAATTCATTTTAGGCAAAGGAGGGCTGTTTCCAAATGGCAAAATGGCCTTGCTCACTGCAATGGTGCTACTCTTGGTGAATTACCAAGGCTCTGAAATCATTGGTCTTGCAGCAGGTGAGTCAGTTGATCCCGCTAGAATGATCCCCAACGCTATTCGTAACGTGACCTATCGAATATTATTCATCTACATTATTCCAATCTTCTGTTTGGTGCTCATTTTCCCTTGGGAGAAAGCGAACCTTAGCAACTCAGTGTTCGCCGAAGCACTTAATTTTTATGGCCTCAAGTGGGCAGGAGCTGTAGCCAGTTTTGTGACGCTCACCGCGACCTTGTCTTGCTCTAATTCAGGGGTATATGGCATTGTACGTTCTCTACATGCTTTGGCACGAAATGGCATGGCACCTCATCAATTAGCTACTTTAAACCGAAATGCAGTCCCGCAAAACGCCGGATTTGCTACACTTATCTCAATTTGGGTCCTACTGCTTGCCGGTTATTTTTTTGGACAGACCATGTTGTATATTGCGCTCTTACTGGTCTCAGGTTTCACGGGTGCCATTGCTTGGATTTCTCTTTGCTGGGCGCAAATAAATTTTAGAAAACGCCTATACCAAGCAGGATATACCACGGCTGATTTGCGCTACAAAACACCTGGCTCACCTTATACTGGAATTGTAGCAATTGTGTTGATGGTTATATGTTTGCTATTTTTACTGATGAATCATGATCCTTGCTATAAAATTGCCTTTGGTATTGGCCTGCTAACATTGATAGTCCCCATGCTTATTTATCGAGTGCTAGGATTAGAGAAAACCCGAGAACTTTCACTTGCCAACAATCATATCCAGTTTTCTGATGTTTTCCCAACACATAAAAAACGAAAATGAAGAAAAAAGATATTCTACTTTATCCTCTACTCTGTCGAATCTAGACTCGCTAGGCAACGTATATGGACTCATCCGTTAGCTAGGAGAGCCGTCTACGCATGCAATTTTGTTTTGTTTTTCGTGAAACTCTGCCACAAATTGGATGAGGTATTTGTTAACATCTTGAAGCTCTCGAACAGACTTGTAACAATGTCTTTTAAACTCGACCAAATCCCTATTATAACCTACTGACATCATCAAATTCGCAAAAATATCCGTTGAATCAGAACATAATCTAAAATCATCCCGAAAAAAAACCCGCGGCTTTTTTAGCGCTGCAGCATAACCTATTTCAAAGAACACCCCTACATCAGGTGGCTCACCATTTAAAACTGCAAAAACTAAATCACAATTTAGAATATCTTCTGCATTTTTATCAGCTATTAACATAGGATCGAAAATCTCGACTGTTGCTATATCATTTGCTCGCTTAAATGGCTCCCATATTTTAAAACCCAGGGCATTTAATGCCTGTTCTATCGGTTGTAAAGCCAATTTATTCGTTTCAGAAAAGCCACAGTTATTTGCAAGGTATACAATAGGTTTAGGCATTTTACATATACTCATTATATTATAATTAAACGTAGCTCCCCACGTCATCCCGAGCCTGATGTATCGTCACAAAAATTAGAAAACGGAAGGAAAAGCTAGATGAGCAGTGCAATTCATGATCTAATAATTTCGCCAAAAAACATAAGAGGCATTGTGGTGCGCAAAGAAAGTTTATTACAAAAATACTTCAAAGACACGTTTTCATTTATGCATAAAAAATGCCAGACTGTTTGATTTGGCAAAAAATATTT
>JBIIJL010000083.1:0-8475 GCA_044233795.1 Legionella sp.
CAGCCAGTGAATGCATCTTCTGTGAGTAGTTCAACATTTGCGCACTCATGCTCAGCTAGCTTTTTGCGGGCAGCAGTGGTAAATTCCTCATAATAATCAATGCTTAATACTTTTTTACACTGACGACTTAACAAGGCTGTTAAAAAGCCTGTGCCAGTACCTACTTCAAGGACTACTTCATGGCCTTTAAGATCAAGCGATTGCAAGAGTAGTGCTTCCTCAAGCGGGGTCATCATGCGTTGAAGGCAAGCTAAGGGAATTTGCAAGTCAGAGTAGGCAAAATGCTGATAAGCACTCGGAACAAAAGCGCTGCGGTCGATCTCATGATAGAGATCAATCACTTTCTCATCGATAACCTTTCCTGTTCGCAATTGTTGTTTAACCATGTTTATGCGTGCAATTTGATCATTCATTTGAAGCACCATTAGTCATCTTTCTTGACCCTATCAAGACATTAAAAAAGCAAGGGTAAAACGTTGAGGGGATTTTAGCAAGAATTGATAAAAGGTGCGATTATTTCATAGTGGTATTGTGTAAAATTTGTTATTATCGCCGGATTTATTGAGTATGGAGGCGATTGTGAATCAACGATATACGGAGTATTTGGCATCAGAACTCTCAAACATCAAAGCGGAAGGTTTATTTAAACCTGAGCGTGTGATTTCAAGTCAGCAACAAGCGGAGGTCGCCGTTAATGATCATCAAGTTATTAATCTGTGTGCTAATAATTATTTAGGGCTTGCTAATCATCCGGTGGTGATGCAAGAAGCAGAGCACGCTATTGCGCAATACGGTTACGGTATGGCATCGGTGAGGTTTATTTGTGGCACTCAGACCCCGCATAAATCGCTTGAAAAAAAAATTAGTGGTTTTCTTGGCAAGGAAGATACCATTCTCTATTCTTCTTGCTTTGATGCCAATGCAGGGCTTTTTGAAACATTGTTGGGGCCTGAAGATGCTATTATTAGTGATGCACTTAATCATGCTAGCATCATAGATGGGGTTCGCCTTTGTAAAGCAGAACGATATCGATATAAAAACAACGACATGACTGATTTAAAAAAGCAGCTGATAGACGCTAAAAATGCTAGGTTTCGCTTAATAGCTACTGACGGTGTGTTTTCAATGGATGGCACTCTCGCAAATTTACCTGCGATTTGTGAGTTAGCTACAGAATACGATGCCATGGTGATGGTTGATGATTCTCATGCCGTGGGTTTTATGGGGGAAACAGGCCGTGGAACGGCAGAGCATTTTGGTGTTGTAGATAATATCGATATTATGACAGGCACTTTGGGTAAGGCTTTAGGCGGTGCTTCGGGCGGTTATACTTCGGCAAATCATGTGATCGTTGAATGGTTAAGGCAACGTTCTAGGCCATATCTTTTTTCTAATACCTTGGCACCGGTTTTTGCAGCAACTTCAATTGCGGTCCTTGATTTACTGGAAACAAGTAGCGAATTACGCAAGAAACTCAAGCGGAACAGCCAATATTTTAGACAAGGATTAGAACAAATTGGATTTAATTTACTTCCGGGCGAACATCCTATTATTCCAGTGATGTTAGGAGATGCGCCATTGGCTGCTAAAATGGCAGAGCGGTTATTAGATGAGGGCATTTATGTAGTGGGATTCTCTTTCCCTGTCGTGCCCAAGGGATTAGCGCGTATCAGGACTCAAATGTCTGCAGCTCATGAACTCCATCATCTTGATAAGGCTATTAGTGCTTTTAAAAAAATAGGGCTTGAGTTGGGTATCATTGGATAATTATAAGGTTTCATGGGAGAAATGATGAAGTCATTGGTAAAAGCACGTTCAGAGCCTGGAATTTGGCTAGAACATGTCGTAGTTCCAGAATATGGCGTCAACGATGTATTGATAGCCATCAAGAAAACGGCCATTTGTGGCACTGATATCCACATTTATAATTGGGATGACTGGGCTCAGGCAACGATTCCTGTACCCATGACTGTTGGGCATGAGTTTTATGGGGAAATTGTAGCGATAGGTTCTGAAGTGAAAGGTTTTACAGTGGGCCAGCGTGTTTCAGGCGAGGGGCATATTACCTGTGGTTTTTGCCGTAATTGCCGTGCAGGAAAGAGGCATTTGTGTCGTAATACGTTGGGTGTTGGTGTGAATCGCCCAGGTTCTTTTGCTGAATTTTTGGTGTTGCCACAGACCAATGTGGTTTCACTGCCAGATAATATCACAGCAGAGCAGGCCGCGATTCTTGATCCTTTAGGCAATGCGGCTCATTGTGCATTGGCGTTTGATGTGGTGGGGGAAGATGTGCTCGTCACTGGGGCTGGCCCCATCGGCATCATGGCAGTCGCTATTTTAAAGCACATTGGTGCGCGCCACGTGGTGATTACTGACGTCAACGATTATCGGCTTGATCTTGCACGCAAAATGGGTGCAACGCGTGCGGTCAATATCAAACACGAAACGCTTGCTGATGTGATGCAAGAGTTGGGTATGTTAGAGGGGTTTGATATTGGTCTAGAAATGTCAGGGCATCCCACAGCATTAACCGATATGCTGCAAGCAATGAACCATGGTGGTCATATTGCCATGCTTGGCATTCCTCCTTCAGGCACCGCGATGGATTGGAATCAAGTGATTTTTAAAGGCTTGGTGATCAAAGGGATCTATGGGCGTGAAATGTATGAAACGTGGTATAAGATGATAGCTATGCTACAAAGTGGTTTAGATCTATCGCCTATCATTACCCACCAATTTCCGCTTCAAGATTATCAAGAGGCATTTAAAGTGATGGCATCGGGCCAGTCGGGTAAAATCATTATTGACTGGACACAAACGGAGTAAATATGGCGCAATACATTTTCACTATGAACAGGGTTTCGAAGATTGTCGAAAACCAACGTTATATTCTTAAAGACATTTCGCTTAGCTTTTTTCCGGGCGCCAAAATTGGGGTTTTGGGTTTAAATGGCTCTGGTAAATCGACCTTGCTAAGAATTATGGCAGGCGTTGATCAACAATTCGAAGGCGAAGCTCGGCCCCAAGCAGGAATTAAAATTGGCTATTTAGCACAAGAGCCAGAGGTTGATTTATCGAAAACAGTTCGTGAAGTTGTCGAAGAAGCGGTTTTGCCAATGAAAGAGCTCTTGAGAAAGTTTGATGAGATAAGCATGCGGTTTGCTGAGAGCATGAGTGATGATGACATGAATGCTTTACTACTTGAGCAAGGCGAGTTACAGCATGCCATTGAAACGGGCGGTGGTTGGGATTTAGATAGAAAGCTTGATATAGCAGCAGATGCATTAAGGCTTCCTGATTGGGACACTAAAATATCTGTGCTTTCAGGTGGTGAGCGCCGGCGGGTAGCATTATGCCGCTTGTTGCTGTCAAATCCTGACATGCTCTTGCTTGATGAGCCTACTAACCACCTTGATGCTGAAAGTGTTGCTTGGCTTGAGCGCTATTTGGAAGAGTTTCCAGGTACTGTTGTTGCTATTACGCATGATAGATATTTTCTTGATAATGCAGCTGAGTGGATTTTAGAGCTTGATAGGGGAGAGGGTATCCCTTACAAGGGCAACTATACGGCTTGGCTTGAACAAAAAAATGAGCGTTTGGAACGTGAGCAAAAGCAAGAAGCATCGCATCAGCGAGCTATCAAAGCAGAGCTTGAATGGGTACGTCAGTCACCAAAAGGACGCCATGCTAAGAACAAAGCCCGTTTAGCGCGCTTTGAAGAAATGAACTCCAAGGAGTTTCAAAAACGCAATGAAACCAATGAGTTGTATATTCCACCAGGTGATCGGTTAGGGGATCTTGTCATTGAAGGACAACATCTTCGTAAAAGTTATGGCGACAGATTACTTTTTGATGATTTGAATTTTAATCTCCCGAAAGGGGGCGTGTTGGGTATTATTGGTCCGAATGGTGCAGGTAAATCAACGTTTCTAAAAATACTGACGGGTCAAGAAGAACCTGATGCAGGTGTAATTCGTGTGGGTGACACGGTTCATTTGGCTTATGTTGATCAAATGCGTGATCATTTAGACGATAACAAAACAGTTTGGCAAGAAATTTCAGATGGTCATGATCTGATGCAAGTAGGGGCGTTTCAAATGCCTTCTCGCGCTTACGTCGGACGTTTCAACTTTAAAGGTGCTGACCAGCAAAAGAAAATGTCTCAACTTTCAGGTGGCGAGCGCAATAGGGTGCATTTGGCTAAATTATTAAAGCGGGGCGGCAATGTGTTACTGCTCGATGAGCCAAGTAACGACTTAGATGTGGAGACGTTAAGAGCGCTTGAAGAAGCGATTTTGAATTTTCCAGGCTGTGCAATTGTTGTTTCACATGATCGGTGGTTTTTGGACAGAATTTGTACGCACCTGATAGCCTTTGAAGGAGACTCGAACGTTGTGTTCATCGAGGGAAACTATACGGACTATGAAGAGGACAGGAAACGTCGTTTGGGTGATGATGCTAATAGGCCTCATCGCATCAAATATCGCCGGTTGAAAGATTAATTAAATAGCAAAGAGGAATGGTTCGATGGTTAGGTTGTGCTTGGTTTTATTGTTTGTTTGTTTTACGCTCACTTCTTGTATGGAGGTTGATCCATCAACGCTTATGGCTGATGATGCAGGTGTTGTGCATCGCACTATTTTTTATCTAAAGGACAAGCGTGGCCGAAACTATTTTCCCTTAGAAACCAAGGCAACGGGTAAAAAGCAATTTATTTTCGATCCAAAGGCTGCTGTTTGGGCAGCGTATGATCCAGAGGGGCATCGCGTCATGACGGGAAGTGCTTCCGGGGGTAAGGACTTTTGTGATGATGCGGGTAAACAATGCCGAACGGTAACGGGGACTTTTCATGTTTACAAAAAGCGCGGTATTGATTGTAAATCTGGAGAATATCCAGTCGAAACTGTAGGTGGAGCAAAAATGCCTTATTGCATGTATTTTTACCGGGGATTTACCATTCATGCCGCTTTCGAAGTTCCTCCTTACAATTCTAGCCATGGTTGTGTTCGAGTCTTCCCGAGTGCTGCAAAATGGCTCAACGAAGAATTTATCACCATTGGTACACAGGTAACGGTACTTTCTTATGATAATGAAGATGGTGATGCTGATCCGGTTTAAAAATAAGCTGCTATAACAATCGAACCCATATAGGGCACAATTGTCAATATCTCTCATGTCATTCCCGTCTTCGCGAGAATGACAAGTAAGGCTGACGCAGTGCTTAAGGTGCGCTTGGTTTTGATTCACTTGGTTTTGATGCTACAGGGTTCAGTTCGCCAGGCGTTGTTGTTTCAGCGCCCATCGATTCCGTTGGGCTCTTCTCGCCTGCTGTTTTAGGTTCTTGAGCTGTTATGGGTGGTGTTTTTGCTGCTGCGGCATTCGGGAGGGGCGCTTGACCTCCTGCTTCTGGACGTGGGGTTGCGATCATTTGCATGATCCCAAGCTCGCCAGTTATTTTCCTTCCAATGAGCAAATCAATTGAGAGCAGTTGGGTAAATTTTTGTTTATTATTTTGGTAGACTACTTGCAAAGGAACGGTGACCCTCCATTGATTGTCTTTGCTCGAGGTAATATTCGGTTCACCATCCATTTGGCTACTCACATTTAATAGCTGAGATTTAATGGCATTGATATTGCCCGATTTTTGCAAGGCATCATTAAAACCTTGATAACCTTGATCAGTAAAACATGCTTTTAATTGGCTTAATTGTGCATCAATCGTAGCGGGGTTAAACTCAAATGCTTGTACAGTGGCGTGCTCAGCCCATGTCAGTATGGTGGATGATTCAATGGCGGTGGTGTTTGCTGGGATATGGTACTGACAATTATTGGCAGGAGGTTTTGCATCTATAGAGGCTGCAGGAGCTGGAATCCTAGAGGTGTCGGCGGCTGGTGGAACCACAGGACCTGGCTCCATGACGGGAGCTTGAGGTGCTGCCATCGTCTTGCTGGTAGGGGCAGTGATAGCAGGAGCACTTAAGTCAGCATACACTGTTGGAGTTAAAAGAGTTAAGAGAGCTGAAGCTAATCGTGTGTATTTCATTGGTGTTAGTCCTTTAAGTTAAGTAATTCAGCGATGATCATTGCTGCAAGTCGCGACGTTTGCTCGTCACGATCCAAAGATGGGGACAGCTCAGCAATATCAGTACCCACAACTTTGCCACTTTGCATGATGTATTTCAATAATGGTGTGACCTCAGTGGGAGATAAACCTAATGCTTGTGGGGCGCTTACTCCTGGGGCATACGACTCAGCAAAAACATCAAGACAAATGGTAAGATAAATATGCTCATGCTTGCATAAGAAATCGTCAAGAAAAGTCTTAAGCATTGACAGCGGTGATGCTTGCATTTCAGATGCAGTGAGATAACTTACGTTCCAATCCCGAGCTCGTTCAAATAAGCTTTTGGTATTGGCCGCAGGCTGAATACCTAAGCAACAGTAACTAAAAGCAGTATTTTGTTGCTGGCAATGTTGCTCGATTTGCCAAAAAGGCGTGCCAGAAGTACCATACCTCCCATCTTTTAAAGAGCGCAAATCAAAATGAGCGTCGAAGTTGATGATCCCAAGATCTTGATAATGAGGCACAAGCCCTAAGAAATGCCCAAAGGCTATCTCATGTCCACCCCCAAAAGCGATCGTTTTAAGACCTTGTTGATGACAATAGCTGATAAGACTTGCAAATTCGTTTTGGGCATCCTCTAAGCGGTCTTCTTCTGCGAAAATGTTGCCAATATCAAGAAATAATTTCTCAGTATGACAAGCAAGTTTTGCCAATTGCTTGCGAAGCGAATCAGGGCCAACTGCTGCACCGACTCTCCCTTCATTACGTCTGATGCCTTCATCAGAACAAAATCCAAGCAAGACATTCTTGTACTTTTGGTCAAAAGGGTGTGAGTGAATATCCTCACAATGCACATGTTGAAAAAATCGTTCCTTGGGCAAGCTGTCGACTCGTCCTTGCCATAAGGCTCGATTGGGTGTCTCGTAATAGAGCATTTGTTCTAACACTTTAGTTTCTCCTCTTAGCGTGGAGTAGTAGGTGAGTCTGATACCCAACGCCCAGTCACTGGGGGCTCTTGTTCGGGGATGCCTTGATACCAATTCTCTCGATGCTGAATAAATCTATGGTAGCTCTCAGCTTGTTCCGGGTTGGCGACGAAACGCATGCCTGTCTTTTTCACTGCAAAAAAAGCAGATTTAACGGCTGCATAAGAAATGTTTGAACCAGGGCAAGGCCTACCTACGCCGAATAATGCAGGGGGTCTAACCCGGCCATCTTCTCTGCGAAATGAATGGGACGCCATTCGCTTGTGATTGATATCGCCTTGAGGAATGATAACAAGCGATCTGGGTGATATTAGTCCGTTTCCAATCTTCAATGTAGGGGAGGGTCCAAACAAGTGATTTGGATAGTAGCGATAGATACGTGAGTCTGTAAATCGGTAGGTAGCAAGTTCGTATGATAAATCTTCAAGTTTTTTATCGCTTGCGTCGGGTTCTATGCCTTTTGTGCATTGGTAGAGAATACTTGCAGTAACAAAATGAATTAAATTTGAGGCAACAAGGAAAATTGCAGTAACATTCATGGGGCGATCATATTGACGGGCAAAATCATCAGGCACATCGGCAGCTCGTCTGTGTATATGTAAATAATCAGAAATGGCACTGAGTTGTTGATACAATATAAACATGCGGATGGGGTTAAATTCATCGGGATGCTGCCACATTCGTTCAAATGTATCCAATAAGGTTGTGAGAGAATCATAGACTTCGAGGAGTTGTACTTTGTCTATGCCTAAAAAGATCTCGCCAAATAAGACCATCACCATTTTACGAACAATCTCACTTACAGGCGTCGTTTCCCAAAGTGTTGGCTGATTGAAAGTTGTTTCAAGTTGTTCACGCATTCTGTTTATCAGTTCATCTTGGCCTGCTAATAGTGCTGTTTTTAATACTAATTTGTCGTGTGCATATCCAGTCGGTTTATGAATAAAAGAATGCTGACCATATCCATCGAGTAGTGCTGAAACTAATAAAAATTGATCTCTAAAAGGCGCTATATATGCATCTTCGATGGCTTCTCGCGTGACAACAGTATGAATGGTGATTACTCTAAATCCAAGCAGGGTCAGATCAAGTACTGTATCTTTTTGCTTATCTATGGCTTCTAAAGAGAGGTCAGCTAGGAGCTTCGAAAAATTCTTGTTGTGACCATTGACGTGTACTAATAAATTGATAGCTTTGGAGATAACAAGGTTACTAATATATTTCCCCATCAACCAGAAAAATAGACCGGTATTTTCTAGCAAATAGGTGGGTAAAGAACGTGAAACCATAACTTTTTCAGGTGAATCTGTAGGCATGACATGACCCCCAATTGGTTTTTAGCATCTTGTTATCCAACGTATAGAGTAGCATCTCGTTTTAATTTATCATAACGTGTTGCAATAGCCCGGGAATGTTTGCGTTAGG
>JBIIJL010000067.1:0-10896 GCA_044233795.1 Legionella sp.
TCAAAGAGCGCCCACACAGTTTGTCTTCTATATTCTTAATGAGCCCGCCCTGCCGGCGTGTTGCGTATTCTACTCAGTTCAGCTCCCTTGTCAATCACTTTCTGCTATTAATATTTGATTATTCTATCGACTGACGCGTTCATATCGATAAAATGTAAGGTCATAGGCATTCCTATCATCTCGCTTTATGAAAAGCTCTTCATCACAACTCCATTCTTCTGATTTCAATACTGGGAAGAACACATCAGCATCAAATACTCCATGAATTAACGTCAAATAGACTCTGGATGCCAATGGAAGAACCTCTGAAAACACCTGAGCTCCACCTATTACCATAACTTCTGGACTTGTTTCAGTGAAAACGAGTGCTTTCGATATTGAATCAACTACCGTCGCTCCGATAATTTCTGGATTTTTTGTACTTAATACAACATTTAAGCGCCCCGGCAATACTCTCCCAATGGATATGAAGGTTTTTAACCCCATAATCACAGGCTTACCCATTGTCACTTCTCGAAAGTGTTTTAAATCAGCAGGCAAGTGGCAAAGTAATTGATTCTCTTTGCCAAGCCCTAGACATTCATCAACCGCGGCAATTAAACTTATTTGGCTCATTCTTTTTATACTCTTCGCGCATTTTTACCATGGATTTCGCCACCATCATTGCTTCGATAAGGCTTGTAGCTTTCGCCTTTCCAGTTCCAGCTAGCTCTAATGCTGTACCATGATCGACTGACGTACGAATAATGGGCAGACCAAGTGTCACATTCACCGCTTTCCCAAACCCTACATATTTCAAAACCGACAGACCTTGATCATGATACATCGCAAGAAAAGCATCGCAATCTTTGGCATTATCCTTTGTAAACATAGTATCGGCGGGTATAGGACCTAAAGCATTCACACCACTATTTTGCATTTTTTGTATCACAGGAATAATGTGATCTATTTCTTCAGAACCCAAATATCCCCCTTCACCAGCATGCGGATTTAATCCTGAAACCAAAATCCTCGGTTTTTGAATACCGAAATCCATTTGCAAGGACACGTGAAGTTTAGTTATAACATCCATCAGCAAGGATTTTGTGATTGTTGATGCTACGTGCCTAAGCGGCAGATGCGTTGTAACAAGAGCAACCCTCATTTCGTCGCAAACTAACATCATTACCACATGCTCTACGTTACAAAGTGCTGCTAACAACTCAGTATGACCCGTAAAGTCATATCCGGCTTGACTGATGTTCCCCTTATGAACTGGGGCAGTCACCAGCGCTGAAAACTCTCCTGATAAGCATCGCGATGTCGCTTCCTCCAGCATGTCCATAACATACACTGCATTCAAGGGGTCAAGTAGACCAGGTACAACGGGTCTTGGGCAAGAAAGAGGGAGAATTGTCAGATGATTCGACGTGCAAGAAACAGGCTTACCAGGAACATAGTCTTCTAAGGTCACCTCTATACCAAGCTTTCGAGCACGAGCTAGAAGAACAGCCTTATCACACAATACAACAACAGGATGCTCTTGTTCACTAAGCGACAAACACAGATCAGGACCAATCCCAGCCGGCTCACCACTACTCACCAGTAGCGGCTTTGAAAACATCATGCCAAAGCCTTATCCATGACTTTGACATAAGCATCTGTTCGTAGATGCTGTTGCCAATTTTGAACCGCTTCATTAAATTTTCGCTGCTGTAGGAAAAGACGCACTTGCTGCTGCTGGAAGGAAGCAGAATCATCTACAGTTTTTTTGTCCAATACTTCAATTAAGTGCCAACCAAAAGGAGTTTTCACAGGCTTACTGATGGTTTTAAGCGGTAGCTCATTCATCGCTTCGGCAAAAGGTGGAACGAGTTCATCAGCTGTCACCCAACCTAAATCGCCCCCTTTTACTGCACTAGCAGCATCAAGTGAGTATTGTTTGGCCATCAAAGCAAAGTCCTTCCCTGATTTTAATTGTTGGTAAATGTTGTTCACCTGTTTGATTGCTTCTTCTGCCGTCATACTAGCATCTTGTTTGATTAGGATATGTCTAACATGCGCTTTAACAACTGAATGGTGTTCATCCGAACCACCAATGGCGACCAATTTAAGTAGTTGAAATCCATTTCCGGTTCGAATAGGACCAGCAACTTCACCAGTCTTCATGTGCATCACTTGGCGAGCAAACACTTCTGGCAATTCAGCCAAGTGACGCTCCCCAAGATCACCACCCTCTAAGGCATATTCTCCACTGGACTCTGCAATAGCCATCCGATTGAAATCATCCCCCTTGTTGATCTTGGCCAGAACGCCAAGTGCTTTTTGCTTGGCCTTGTTTACTTGATCTGAAGTTGGCTCCTCAGGTAATGGAATAACAATATTTTGTAGATGGTACGTCAACTTTGCATTTTCTTGATGCTCTCCATGCTTAAGATAATCTTGCACTTGAGTCGGGGTAACAACAATGTCTTTTCCTATTGCCTTCTGCTGCAGTCTGCTAATAAGCATTTCTTTCTTTATATTCTCTCGATACGCTTCCCAATCTAAACCCTGCTTTGTGATCGCCTCTCGCATTTGAGTCAAAGAAATTTTATTCGTTTCAGCAATTTTCGCAATTGCTTGATTGAGTTCGGTATCATCGATAGTGATATCATTTAATTTTGCTAATTGCAGTTGTATATCAACATCGATTAAATGTTGTAGTACTTGCTTACGCAAGACATTATCAGGTGGTATTTGCATATTTCTAGAGGCTATTTGTTGGCGTAATACAAGAACCTGGGCATCCAACTCACTTGCTGTGATGACATCATCATTAACGACAGCAACAACCTTGTCTAAGGGTTGCGCGGCTTTTGCACTCATCATTATTGAGAGCAACAAAATAGAGAGTATGCGCTTTTGCATGCAAGTTTCCTCGTTTTTAAAATTACTTCATTTAATCCGCAATTAAACTGCAAACCGTAGCCGACTAAAAGCTGCAATGTAGGTCATTCGACAATAAAACACAAGTATATTTGCTTAACTTTAATTCAATCGCCTGTGACGACTAATAGATACTACGATAGCCTGGAATGAATGTATTAATTGCACTAGCAGGATCACTGCTTGCTACAGATCCTAAGCCTTTTAATAGGATTTGCAAGTAAACATTATTATTATAACGAGGCGTTAACGTTGTTGGCGATACACTTTGAAAAGCACGTCCACCCAATAACCGCATCGCCCAACAACAGCTATCATATTGCAAACCTAACAATGTCATCATGCTATAGCCTTTGCTGATATTATGACTATAAGCACCGAGACCACTCCATTTTTCGTTAAATGGCCAAGCATAGGCTGCTGTAGCCTGATTAAGAGCACCATTTTGCAGGGGATCGCTTTGAACCTGCATGAGATTCCCATTAACCAAATAGCTGTAGCCAAAACTAAGAATATGATTGGTGGCAGGCATGTAATGTAAATTCAGATTGCCATTGTTTGTGGCATGAGTATAGGTATCCCAAACATAATCCCCACTTACAACCCACGACGAACTTACATGATATATTCCATGAGAAGCAACAGGAGAGTAATTAGCATTTGGAGAGAGATAACCCAAGATAAGCGGTGTATCTACACAAGTTCCATTTTGCCGATAACAAAGTGTCACTTGCCGAGGAGAGAAATATCGAATCTGCCCAACGGTAAGCGACGCTTTTTCTTCCCCATCATTTTCTTTTATCCATCGGGTAGATAGGGCATAGGAGAGCTGATTCGTATCACCTATCCTATCAAATCCAGAGTAGCGATTATAGCGAAACAATTGTTCACTACTGAATATCATGTAGCCTGAATCATATACCGGGACATTCGTTTGATCCTTGTGCGGAACATAAAGATAAAAAAGACGAGGCTCAAGTGTTTGTTTTCCGCTATCACCCATCAATTGAGTATCGCGTTCAAACGTCAACCCAGAGTCTAAAGCATATCTTGGTATACTCCGATTAAATGTGTTGGATGTTGGTTCGCCTTGATATTTTACATCATAGTAGTTTTCAACCCATTGAATAGACGGCGTAAGATAGCCCCATGGTTTA
This sequence comes from Legionella sp., assembly GCA_044233795.1. Classification (GTDB taxonomy): domain Bacteria; phylum Pseudomonadota; class Gammaproteobacteria; order Legionellales; family Legionellaceae; genus JBIIJL01. Next base: position 4,065 of record JBIIJL010000067.1, read on the forward strand.
ATATTTGGCAAAGACAACACTGGGTTTAGATGGTAGCGCGGTCCTTCCGGAACAGTTGTAGTATTGGTCGGCCAGCGATAATAATCAAACTGACTGAGCATATTAAAGTTGGCATTCAGTGGCAAATTATCATATGACATACGCGCAAAGAGCTCTGGTAAACGCTGATAAGCGTCTGCTACTGCTGACTGGTTAATCGGATGCAATGTTTGATAGCTTTGCACCAAACCGCCCAAAACCCAATGGTCGGTTACATAAGTCACATCACCTCGGTGCAATAACTGGTTTTCTGTCAAAACAGCAAAGTTACTACTAAAATCTTGCATATAATAATCATCTGATACTTGCTGATAATCGATATTCATGCGCAAATTGTTAGTCAATGTCGTATTATCATGTACTTGAACAGACCATCTATCGCTAGATAAGCCACGTAAACTAGGATATTGATTTTGATTTTCAAATAAGAAGGAATTGAACGCTTGATCTTTGGGCAGAAAATTACCTCCGACAGAACCTGAAGAGTGTTCTGTCAAAAACCGGGCCTCTCCACCCATCATCATCCCCCGCAACGTATAAGCATGCGGAACTATAGTGGCATCATAATTAGGCGCAATATTCCAATAGTAAGGTAACGCCAGATCAAATCCACCAACGTTGGAGTAACCAGCTATAGGTATTAAAAAGCCAGATTTTCGTTTGTTTGACGTTGGAAAACTCAAATAAGGTGTATAAAACATAGGCTTATCATGAATTCTTAGTTTCGCATTTCTTGCAATCCCAAATTCCTTTTCATAATTTAGTTCAATTTCGCCTGCTTCTATCTGCCAGGATTTATCACGAGGAGAACATGTGGTATAGGTTACCTTGCGTAAGAGGTAATCCTTATTTGCAAAGCGCTTAATGAACTTAGCACGCCCCCAAGAAGGCAAGAGAGCATTCGCCCTATCGCTATGAAATTGATACAAAACATCTTCAACAGTACCTGATTTCTCCGCTGGATGAATGATTGCTTTTCTTGCAAACATAAGCTTTCCAGGTTCGAGATAACGCACTTTATCCAGCAACTTAATTTTTGTAACTTGCTTCGTTTTGGGGTTTCGATAAATATACGCGGTTTCTGCATTAACGATTTGTTGCCCTTGTTTTACTTCAACATGTCCTTTAAGTTCAGAACGTCCCTCTGAATAAAGGGAAACATGGTCTGCCAGGAGCTCTATCTCACCGGATGTTAATGAATGAAGCGGTATAGATTGATAGAACCCATGACAAATAGGCACAGATGCATCTTCTTGCCAACCAAGACATTTGGCAATATTTGTTCTCTCGTTATCTGTCAATCGATCATGTTGTGCAAATACACACGCTCTAACCGGAATAGCCACTGGAGAGCCGTAAGATGTATGACAGAAAATAGAAAACATCAGCACCCCAGTGAGGACAAGTACCAAACGTGAAAGATGATAAGGTAGAGTATTCACCGCCAATCAAATGCCTTGTGATGCACACACCTGTTGTGTGCGATAATTTATCCTAGATTCGGCTGCAGTTCATCGCTCGCTGCCGATACAGTCGCTTGGGTGTAGATTGCTTTATGGATGTCTTGACAATTTACGAGCTTGTGTTGAAATGCACTGACTTTAAAATTATCAATAGACCCTAAGACGACTTTCATCATCATCCAAAGCATAGCGAGGGCAAGAAGTATACCATGGACAACAGACAAAACGAACTCGGTCAGTGGCTTAAAACACAATTTAACGATACCCCTTTTAGCCTGACACCATTGGCTGGTGATGCCAGTTTTCGGCGTTATTACCGTATTAAAATCAATACGCTGACACACATTGTCATGGACGCCCCACCTGAAAAAGAATCTATCGATTCTTTCGTAGCAATTGGCAATCAACTGCGAGAAGCCAATATCCATACCCCGAAAATTTTAAAGATTAACATTGAACAAGGGTTTATCCTGCTAGAGGACCTCGGTGACAAACTTCTGTTACAAGCATTATTGGAACACAAAAATTACGCTGATTCTCTGTACAAATCTGCCATGGCTGTCATTTTAAAAATTCAGCAGTGCTCCACCAAATCCTTAGCATCCTTTGACAAGGCATATATGGCATATGAGTTATCTCTTTTCCAAGATTGGTTTTTGGGTGCCTATCTCGGTTTAGAACTGAATCATCAACATCAACAATTATTAAAAGATTCTTTTGAATTCCTCATCAATAGGATAGTCCAAGAGCCACAGGTTTTCATTCACCGAGATTTTCATTCGCGTAATTTAATGCATCTAGAAAACAACCAACAACTTGCATTAGGTGTGATTGATTTCCAGGATGCCATGAGAGGACCACGAACTTACGATCTTGTCTCTTTGTTAAAAGATTGCTACATCCAATGGCCAAGAGAAAAAGTATTACAATGGCTTAACTATTTTTATCATGAACTCCCTTCCTCACATGGCGAATCCTTGGCAGACTTTACAACCGCCTTTGACTTTTGTGGTCTACAACGCCATCTGAAAGTTCTTGGAGTATTTTGTCGACTTCACCTACGAGACAATAAATCGGCTTATTTGAGGGATCTTCCACTTGTCTACAATTATGTTTTTTCTTGTTTGGAAACATATCCGGAATTTCATCCACTCTGTCAATTCATGCAGCAGTCCGTTTTCCCCATTTTATCTAATAAGCAACTTTTATGAATACAGCAATGATCCTCGCTGCGGGTAGGGGTGAGCGCCTAAAGCCTCTAACTAATTCTATCCCAAAAGCACTTTGCAAGGTGCACCACATCCCTTTAATTGAATACCATGTTATAAACCTCTCTCGTGCTGGATTCAAACACATTGTTATTAATCATGCCTATCTGGGAGGGCAAATTCGGCAACACTTAGGTCTGGGCGAGCGTTTTGGCACACGGATTTCCTATGCCCCAGAACCACCAGGAGGCCTAGAAACAGGTGGGGGGATTGTTAATGCATTACCTCTTTTAGGTAAAAAACCCTTTGTAACTGTAAATGCGGACATTTTTACAGACTTTCCTTTCGCAAACTTAAGCTTACGACCACAAAGTCTTTTGCATTTGGTTTTAGTGCCTAAGCCAAGCTATGCAGAATCTGGCGATTTTGGATTCAGTGACACTGGCGAGCCGCTTAACACCGAAAGAGAATATACCTTCCCTGGCATTGCTTGTTACGATCCCATGTTGTTTAAAGGCATGAAGCTTGGACGATTTTCAGTGACTCCAATTCTTAGAAAGATGGTCACCGACAAAGCCGCTACCGCTGAAGTTTATCTTGGAAAATGGTTAGATATTGGAACATCAGAAAGGCTCGCAAAAGCGAACCTTTAATACTCCTAACCATGAGTAGAGCCACCGCCTGTAGAAGGAGCAACCTGCTCTGATGTTGCTTGTTCAGATTTTTCAGCCTCATGGAATCGAGTTGAAAGTTGCACAGATTCGTTTCTCTCTTGAACATACGCCCTGAAGCCTGTTTTGTCATCTTCAATTTGTCGTTTCAAAATGCTAGCATCCGCCCGGATTGGCTGCCCCGCACTATCTTCTTTCACTTCACCATTTTTATCTGACAGGTATATCACCCCGCCTTCGCTTAGATAGTCCTTGCTAACCAGCCAAGAATTAAAAAGCTTGTCCATAGCGACAATATCATCATCATTGAGAAGCTCACCTCCTTCAGAATAGGCCCTCAATAAATCCGCCGTATCGCTTAATGAGTAATCAAAGGTAACTTCTTTTTCAGATAAAACATCCGCTGCACTTTTTGCAAGATTAGCTTGAAACGATTGAAATAATGTCAAAGGCTCCTTCCCAGACCAAGGATCATCATTTGATTTACCTGAAACAAAATCTGCAAATGCTGAAACAGTGCTCCACACCCTTTGTACTGCATCATTCGCAAACACTTTAGCTTGATTTAAAACTTTTTCATAATTATCTCTAAGATAAATGGCCGCCTCGGGCGTCGTTGAGAGTTCCATGAGTTTTGTCAAAGCATCAGAATTAGGTAGTAGTGTTCCCTTAGAACCACGTTGCTTAATAATATCTAGCTTTTTACCCATCTTATTTGGCATTTAATATTTCCTCTAGGCACAAACTGTCATCTTAGCTAAAATTATAACAAAATGGCGACAAATCAGCACCAATATAATTACCTCTATCTGTTAAAGTAGCGTAAAAAACCGCCAGAATCACGATAAGATATTCTTATAGTATATATTTATTCAATCCAGTGGTGTTGCAAGCCCGTCAATCAAAGAGGTCAACACCCCTTGTTTTACTGCATTAAAATCAAACTCATCCACCAACATTGCATCCCAACGAGCCTTTTCAACCATAACAAGAACATCCATTTCTTCTGGCCTCAGGTGCCCTGATGCAACTTTTTCAGCAAGTTTCTCTTTTAAGGATCCAAAACTAAACCGCTTAAGATCGCTGACTTTTTCGTACAAGGAAGCATTATCTAAAATAAGCCCAAATGCATTCTCCACCTTATCCAGAGGTTCAGCACTATCACCCGACAGATATATTGCAGCCTTTAACTCGGTGCGAAATGGGTTGTTTTCGGTCATTGATTGCGCCATTTGATGCGATAGTTTATCGCTTGGATAACGCATACTATGTCCCCAAGGAAATGCCAAAAATCGCACAACAATACCCAATATACGGTTTGGAAAATTATCACAAAAGGCCATCATGGCTTGTTGTGCGTGATAAAAACAATAGGCAACCGCCCATTTAGGATGAGGATCTTCTGTAGTCTCCTTTCTTTGATCAGCAGATCTCAAAGCAGCCATTGCCATGTAGAGATATGACATACCATCAGCAAGACGCGCGGACAATCTTTCCTTGCGCTTTAAGTCGCCCCCTAAGTAAATGAGCGACAAATCTGCGAGCCAAGCAAAAGCATAACTTAAACGCGCCAAGCGCTGATATTCTCGCTTGAGCTTATTCTTAGGACTTATAATAAAACAACCGCCTGTCCATGCTGAAAGTACTGTTTTGGCGAAATTTCTAAGAAAATAGCCAATATGTTGCCATAATAGGGTATGAAACGTTGCGATATCTTGCTGAGCCACTGCGTAAAATTCATCACGAACATAAGGGTGACAAGCCATTGATCCCTGACCAAAAATTAATAAATTACGCGACATGATATTTGCGCCCTCCACCGTTATAGAGATAGGAAGACCCTGATATAAATTGCTAAGATAATTTCTAGGACCAGTAACCACAGCACGACCAGCATGAATATCCATGGCAGCATTTACAATTTTCCGAGACAATTCTGTATTAAAATATTTGGTTATAGCTGAAGCTACAGATGGTTTCTTATCTTCATAAACAGCGGCAACGGTTAATAGTCTTGTGGCATTGATGAGATATGTTAAGCCTGCAATTTCCGCTAACTTCTCTTCCACACCCTCAAAGCGGGCAATTTCAACATTAAACTGCCGACGAATACGACTAAATGCACCTGTTGAAAGGTAGGAAACCATGGAGCTTGCCGTCGCAAGCGCTGGCAGTGATATTGAACGCCCGATCGATAAACACTCAACGAGCATTTGCCAACCTTTTCCGGCTTTTTCTTGCCCTCCAATAATGCTCGCTAAAGGTACAAATATGTTTTCACCACGAATTGTACCATTCATAAATGGCTGATTGGCTGGTAAATGTCGATTACCAATCTCAAGATTTTCCGTGTCTCTTGAAATAAGTAAGCAAGTTATCCCTTCCTCACCTACGCCATTGAGAAGACCCTCTGGGTCTTTCAATACGACTGCGAGACCAATTAATGTTGCAACTGGCGCTAATGTTATCCACCGTTTATTGAGTTTCAGCATCAAACCAAGCACCATTTGTCCAGCGACTTTTTTCCGTGTAACAATTGCCTCAGACTTGATGGACGTTGCATCACTCCCTGCATCAGGTTCTGTAAGAGCAAAACAGGGGATCTCTTCGCCCTGAGCAAGCCTAGGAAGATAGTACGCCTTTTGCTCAGCTGTCCCATAATGCTGCAACAATTCGCCAGGACCTAGTGAATTTGGCACCATGACCGTCACCGCCGCCACACCCGATCGACTCGCTATTTTTAAAACCACATCAGAGTGAGCTCGAGCAGAAAAACCTTTACCACCGTATTCCTTCTCGATCACCAACCCAAAAAACCCTTTCTCTTTAAGATACGTCCAAACCGAAGGCAAAAGATCCTGGTTTTTTGCTATCTCCCATTCATTCAACATTGAGCAAAGCACTTCAGTTTCATTATCCAAAAAGGCTTGCTCCTCCAGACTTAATGCAGTTGAAATACCCGCAAGTTTCTTCCAGTCAGGAGTACCTGTGAAAATATCTTTTTCAAGCCAAGTATCTCCGGCATTCAAGGCCTCCTCTTCAGTTTTTGAGAGCTTTGGAATCGACTTGACGGCACGTTGATAAAAAAAATCACTCAAAATACGCTTAACAAATTCAACCCGAACCAGCACAAAGATAATAAAGATGAATAACCATAAAAAGATATCAATGATAAGCGGTGGTCGAACTAAAAAAGAGTTGCTTATCAGATAAATAGCACTAGCCACTTCCCAAACTAGCGCCTTATTTCCCCGATAAAGTACTACGAGTGAAAAAAATAGGTAAAAAATAAAACTTAAGGCTGTCATCGCTATCCCTCATAAGCCATATCAGCCTGCAAGTATATCCTGGTTGTTGACCCTAAGCGATATCCACGACACGATTGTCGATAGCTTGTTTCTTGGTTTTTTTTACCATAACCTGAAACTTATTCAAACTAAGCTAGTTGGAG
>JBIIJL010000082.1:0-8491 GCA_044233795.1 Legionella sp.
CATGATGTGACAAGCTCTCTTGATAACCCCCAATACTATATCAACCGTGAATTCACGGCCTTAGCTTTTAATGAACGAGTACTGCAGTTGGCAGAGGATGAACGGTTGCCTATCCTTGAGCGCATGCGTTACTTGTGTATTTTTAGCAACAATTTAGATGAGTTTTTTGAAATTCGCATCGCAGGATTAAAAGAAATTTTAGTAACATCATCTGGGAGAGCAAGCATTGACGGGCTCTCCACTGAAAATATTTTAACTGAATTGGGCAAAAGAATTCATACCCTCGTTGATAAACTCTACATTATCTTCAACAAGAAATTGCTTCCTGCCTTAACAGAGAAAAGCATCTATTTTCTTCCCGTAGAAAATTGGACTGACGACATGCAGCTTTGGGCAAAACATTATTTTAAAAACGAAATTTTACCCATAGTAAGCCCAATTGCACTGGATTTAGCGCACCCTTTCCCAAGGCTATTTAATAAAAGTATGAATTTTCTTGTATCGCTGAGTGGCACAGATGCTTTCGATCGGAATATTAAATATGCAGTCGTTCATGCACCTCGTACATTGCCAAGGATTATTCATCTTCCCTCTGAGCTTTGTGCTGATGGCGAGTACTTTGTCTACCTTTCTTCCATTATAAAAGCTCACATCAGCAGTTTTTTTCCAGGCATGGAGATAGATGGTTGCTATTCTTTTCGATTAACGCGCAACAGTGATTTACTTTTACAAGAAGAGGAAGTGGAGGATTTAGCAGCTGCCGTGCAACGCGAGTTATTTTCAAGAGATTATGGGCATGTTGTGAGGCTTGAGATTGACAAGCATTGCCCTGATAGTATCATTGATTTTTTGTTACAAAAATTTCATTTACACCATGATGATGTTTATTACTGCGATGGTCCCGTCAATTTACAGCGCTTTCTAACAACCATCAATAAAATCAATCGGCCGGATTTAAATTTTCCTACTTACCTACCACAATATCCTATGTTTTCTAGGATAAAGCGAAGTTTGTTCAGCGTTATAGATGAGCAAGATATTCTGCTGCACCATCCCTTTCAAAGCTATGATCTCGTCATCGATTTTGTCAGGGAAGCTGCCAGTGATCACCGCGTAATGGCTATCAAGCAAACACTGTACCGCACACATTTTAATTCAATTATGGTTCAAGCACTGGTTGAGGCTGCCAGATCAGGCAAAGAAGTAACCGCTGTAATTGAACTAAGAGCTCGTTTTGACGAAGAGTCAAATCTGAAACTTGCGAATCGCCTTCACGAAGCAGGTGTTCTAGTCCTTTACGGCGTTGTCGGATTTAAAACTCATGCCAAAATGACGTTGGTCGTTCGCCGCGTCCATGGAAAACTAAAACGCTATGCTCACGTGGGGACAGGGAATTATCACGAACAAACAGCAAAACAATATACAGACTTTGGTCTGCTCACAGCCAACCGTGCCATCAGTGGCGATATACAAACCATCTTTCAGCAGCTTACAGGGCTTGGTAGGACCATTAAACTAAAAGAGCTTTGCCATTCACCGTTTACTTTACAAAAAAATCTACTTCAGTTAATTCACCAATCTCGCAATAATGCACTTTCTGGTAATGATAGCGAGATCATGCTAAAGGTGAATGGTCTTACTGACCTCAGCATCATTCAAGCGCTTTATCTTGCTTCGCAAGCTGGTGTCAAAATAAATCTAATTGTCAGAAGTTTATGCTGTTTGCGTCCCAAAATTAAGGGAATTTCTGATAACATCAGAGTTTTTTCAATTGTTGGGCGATTTCTTGAGCACCACCGAGTTTTCTATTTTCGCAACAATAAGGAAGAGCGTTTCTTTTGCTCAAGTGCAGATCTCATGGAGCGTAATTTGTATCACCGTATCGAAGTGATGTTCCCTATTTTGGATACTCTGTGTTGCCAACGGATAAAAAGAGATATTATTAAAAATTATTTAAAGGACAACCGAGATACTTGGGAAATGCAAAGTGATGGCACTTACAAACCCTCAAGGAATGGCCCTTATAGCGCCCAGGAAACGCTGATGGCAATCTATGAGGAACCCCAACAACATCATTAATTACTCGCTACTAAATAACCTATATGAACTTATCTGCTACCAAATTAATTAGCAGATAAGCGTCTTAGATTTAGTAGCAATGCCCTCCTTTGCCAGACGAGGAACCAAATAACCTGGCAGCATCTCCTGCAATCGCTGAAAAATGGCCAATGCATCTTTTTCAAGAACTTCAAAATGACGAGCGCCTTGTACCTTATCAAGAAGGTGCAAATAATAGGGCAGAATGCCCGCAGAAAATAACTTTTCGGAAAGATGTGCCAACACCTCAGAGCTATCATTCACTGACGCCAACAATACCGATTGATTAAGCACATGACAACCCGCATGTTTAAGTGCCGTCACCGCATTTGCTAAGTGAATATCAATTTCATTGGGATGATTGATGTGTAACACCACAACTTTTGATAACGGCAACGCTTTGAGGCAATCAATGAGGCCCTGATGAACTCGCTCGGGCAAGACCACAGGTAACCGGGTGTGAATGCGAAGCGTTCTAATGTGACTGATTGAAGATAACTCATGAAACAACGTATCAAGCACCCCATCCGCTGCAAGGAGTGGGTCCCCGCCACTCAAAATCACTTCATGTATGCTCGGATCACGTTGAATATAATCTAAAACAGGTTGCCATCCACCTCTACCAGGATTGTTATCTTGGTAAGGAAAATGTCTTCTGAAACAGTAACGACAATTGATTGCACAAGCTCCAGCAACCGTTAACAGAACGCGGCCTCGGTATTTATGGATAAGTCCAGGCAATGGATTCACTGAGGACTCTTGAAGAGGATCTTTGACAAAATCGCCTTGCACCTGCATTTCCTCTTGAACAGGTAGTACCTGCAACAAGAGAGGATCGGAAGGATCTCCTGGCAGCATCTTCTCTGCAAAAGCTCGTGGCACACGGGTTTTAAATTGTTGGTGCGCGCTTTCATCCGCGAGGGTCTTTGGAAGCCCTAAAAACAGAAGCAAGTCGCTTGCTGATGAAAAACCTTCAGCCAATTTTTTTTGCCAACCAGACATTGATTCTCGCATTCATTTTACTTACTTGGTAAACTGCACGGACTCTAACGAAAATGTCACAAAATCTCAACCCTGGAGCACAAATGGCAATCTACAGCACCAATGAACTTAAAAATGGCCTCAAAGTCATGGTTGATAATGCACCATGTAATATTGTTGATTGTGAATTTGTAAAACCAGGCAAGGGGCAAGCCTTTACCCGCGTTAAAATCCGCAATCTCAAAACCGGACGGGTTGTCGAGCGTACCTACAAGGCGAATGAGTCTTTGCCCTCTGCTGATGTCGTTGATGTTGAAATGCAATATCTCTATAGCGATGGCGAACAATGGCACTTTATGGTCACTGAAAACTTTGAGCAATACGCAGCCAGCCCCGCAGCTGTCGAAGAAGCGGCACAATGGTTAAAAGAACAAGATATGTGTATTGTGACCTTATGGAACAACGAACCTTTATTAGTGATGCCTCCCACCTTTGTCGTTCTTGCAATCACTGAAACCGACCCTGGCCTTAAAGGAGACACTTCAGGCGGCGGCGGAAAGCCTGCAACCTTGGAAACCGGTGCTGTCGTTAGAGTACCTTTGTTTGTTCAAACAGGGGAGCTTATTAAAGTAGATACCCGCAAAGGAGAATATGTATCTAGGGCTAAAGAATAGCGGATAACCAGATTCACTTTCATCTGGTTATCATCAAATCATTATCTAGATCTTGCCCCAGACTCCTTCTCAGTAGCTCTGCCAGCATAGTTGCCTACCCCGGCGATACCATAAAAGGACCGAGGCCAGAAACCGCCATCTCGATAGCCTGGAGCATAGTAGCTTGATGTCCAGCCACCATATCCGCGGTAGGTACCAAATCCACTATCTGCTGTATTTGGACCGTAAACCACGGTATACCCAGTATAGTTTTTGTAATCTGGGTATTGAGCAAAATTCGGATCATCGAAGGACGACGTATCCACGCGCGTACAACCCAGAACTATTGTAAATGGTAGTATCGTAAAGAAAGTCTTCAATTTGTTTTTCATTGCCACATCCTTGCAATACCCTTATTAGTGAGTATGGGATCTGATTTTTAATAAGGCAAGTTTGAGATAGCTTATGCGTGTTTAAGCATCTTGATTTGTTTATGCAATTGGTCGTAACCTGCTTCAACATTGACGTATCTTCGTTTAGCTAAAAAAACCGACAACGACCCATCATCTGTTGGATGGCGCGCTTGCAACACACTATTGTATTTTTCGTGCTTTAAACGACGGTAATCAGCCCTTCTAGTAACCACAAAAAAGTTTCGGTAATACTGTCGCCTATTGTGATACAAGGCCCTGGTGTCTTTCGCCAGCGCATGACCTGGCAAATAATATTTCAGCGAATAAGATTCATTATTATGTGCTGCGATAATTTTACCGCTCCCTAATAGCGCTTTGATAACACGAGATAATTTTTTTACTTCCCTCGCAGCAGTTTTTGAATAGGGACCAAATTCCAGCAAGGATTGTTTAATTCCATGATCGGTAAAAATACGGTTAGGATCAAATTCATAGCGTTTTTTATTATAATAGAAAACAATATTCCTACCCCCAGGGTGACTGAGCGTCAACACACGACCTCCACGAGCATAAGCAACTACTTTAGCGGCACTAAGTGCTGTGGTCTCATTTTGATGCAAATGAACGTAGGTAGCACCTCTACCATAACGATACTCTTTAACAATAATCTGGGTTTGTCCAAGCACGACAACATGTTTTGCAGCATCGGCTGAAGTTATCATGAGGCATACCAACAACAACACCCATTTTATGCCCATTGCAAAACCTACTGGTTGAAATTTAGACATTCTATCTCGAACGCATGCTATTTTCAAGCGCTTCCGGTACGAAAGGTTCAGATACAGGCAATGATATTTCGAGTCAATGAGCCGTAATATTCATTTAAAGCGGCGACGTATGCCATGCATTAGGTTCGCTGTACAAAGACAGATATACACACAACATGTCAAAACAGTCTCCTTGTCATTATGTTTGATTTTGGTTCATGTGAAAAAATCATTGCCTATGTGTTTAATAATAGACCATTTATAAAGAAGTATCGATATGATATTCGAAAATTAGTTGAGATTCCTAAGGTTGTTCATCTTAGGGCAATGATATGATCATCTAAATCATCGTAACAATCGACAAAAGAATCCAAATATGATCAAATACCGCTTTTCGATAATTACAACATACCCAACCCAAGGATTTAAAATGAATCGACTATTCTGCTTAATGTTCCTGCTGATGCTTAATATTTCACATGCACAACAGGCTCTAACCATAGGCACTTCTGCACAAAATCCACCTTTTGCATCACTTGCTGACAAAAATGGCAATTTCTCTGGCTTTGATATCGACATCATGAGCGAAGTTTGCAATCAACTGAAAGTAACTTGCAAATTTGAACCCATCTTGTTCAATGACCTTTTTCCCGAATTATTAGCTCATAAAATAGACCTTGCCATTGCCGCAATTATTATTACGCCCTACCGACAAGAGCAGTTTCTCTTCAGCATCCCTTACCTCGCCAGCAATGCTCAATTTATGACCACAAGCCAGTCTGCGATTACTACCTCTAAAGATATTATCAACAAACGTGTTGGCACAAGGCTCGGTACACCATTTAAGGCATTAGCACTGTCAATTTTCTCAAATTACATCAAGTCAGTTGATTACCCTGAAGTTGACGTCCTTGTAGATGGGCTGAACAACAAAGCAAGTGATATTGTGCTGATAGATGCGGTTTCCGCCAAAAGCTATTTCGCTAATAACAGTTCAAAATATAAATTGGTAGGCGCCCCCATACCTGTAGGATATGGCTATGGGATCATGGCAAACCGCGATCAAGCTAAATTAGTAGGTCAAGTCAATCAAGTATTGCGTCACATGATTATCGACGGTAGCTATTTGCGCATCTATAAACACTATTTTCCTGAGAATTAAGGGTTCAGTTTAATCACGGAAATTATTAAATTGAAGGGGTAACTTGATTTCTGATTTTTTCAACATCGCGATGCAATCTTGAAGGTCATCGCGGTTTTTCCCCGTTACACGCACTTTGTCGCCCTGAATAGAGGCCTGTGCTTTAAGCTTGGCATCTTTGATCAACTTGACAATATCCTTCCCTATAGGTTGATCAATACCTTGCTTAAACACCATAGTAAGCGAATAGGTTTTCCCGCTATGTACCGGCTTATCCTCAATATCAATGCCTGCTGAGCTTACATTTCGCTTTGTGCAATGGTTACGAAATAAATCCTCCAATTGACGCACTTGAAAATCTGATTCTGAGGTTAAAGTAACGGTTAACTCTTTCTGTATAATAGTTGCAATAACACCCCTGAAGTCAAACCGTGTAGTCACCTCACGATTAGCGTTCTCAACAGCGTGGCGCAATTCAACTTCGTTAATTTCTGAGACAATATCAAACGATGGCATAATTTTCTATATCAAATTAATTCGATTTAAAACCATTATAACGGACGTAATTGAATACTCAAGTCCTTGTCAACCATCACCAAGTTGTTTTCAGGAACATCATGCCATTCAACTTCAAAATTGGTTAACTTTTCTGAAGTGATAAGAACACTCCTTATCTCTCCATCACTTGGCACCATATGATAACGACCACTCTTCGCAATATAACAGCTACCAAAGGAATAATGCATCGTTTCGGGGACTATGCTTTTGTCTGTACAAGAACGGGTAGCAACAATCCTTCGACCATCCGTAATACACACATTAAAATAGCAAGGCGCCGAGTCACCATATTTATGGACTAACTGCTTAATCTTATTGAATGTTTCTTGAAGAAGATCAGCGACTGTGGAAATTTTGGCAAGACTTTTTCCTTTACTCAACTGAAGAAATAAAGCAAACACATGTTCAGAGTCTGTTTCTCCCCGAATCCAATTATAAATATCATCATCTAACAAATGACGCAGGTGGCGCTTGACGTGCTTGAATCCACCTATCTCTCCGTTATGCATCATCATCCAACGCTTATGAATAAACGGATGGCAGTTTTCTTGGGAAACACTACCTGCACTTGCTGCACGCACATGAGAAAAGAAGCATGCTGATTTAATCTTAGACGCCAGATGTAACAGATTACTATCATTCCAAGCCGGGGATATCGATGTAAACAAGGCAGGTTCTGGACTAATCTCAGGAACATACCAACCAAGCCCAAAACCATCCCCATTCGTCGGCCAACTTGTTTCTCGGGCATGGAGACTTTGCATCACAATTGAATTAATCGGTTTTACCAAAACATCTTCCAATAGCACTTCATGTCCAATATAAGCAACCAAGCGACACATAGCTCCCTCCTTTCATCTCACACATCTAACTATAGCCTATGACTATTTTCAATCCAATATTGGGCAATATCAATTCGACGTGCAATCCAAATGTCATTAAATTTTTTGATGTAGTTAATAAATTGCTTCAAGGCCATACATCGACCAGGATGACCGCTAAATCGTGGATGCAAACCGATACTCATTAATGAGGTTTTGTTTTCCTGATATAAATAATCAAATGTATTTTTCAAATGGTCAAAAAAGTCGTTTGGACAACCAAATCCCGGTGAGGTACTAAATCGGAAGTCATTGCAATCCAAGGAGTAAGGAATAATCAGATGATCTGCAATAAAATAAGGGACATCGTCGGCATAACTGTCCGAATCATACAAAAATCCACCTATTTCACGCAACAACTCACGTGTATGCTCACTTCTTCTGCCAGTATACCAACCTGCGGGTCTTTTGCCTGTTAGCTGTTCTAATGAGGCCAAACATTGTTCGATATGTTGCTTTTCAATCGCTTTTGTAGTCGAAGCATAATCAATCCAACGCCAGCCATGACCTGCTATTTCATGTGGTGTTATATAGAGGTAATCGCACAGTTTTGGATTTAATGTGAGGGCAGTACCGGTGATAAAAAAAGTGAGTGGGATGTGTTGTTCATTAAATAATCGTATCAAGCGCCAAATTCCAGTCCGACTTCCATACTCAAATAGTGACTCCATACTAAAATTACGCATTCCTTTAGGCTTCGTGGCCAAAGTAAACTCCCCTCCATAGACCTCAGCGAACGAATCACCAAGAGCAGGCGTTAATTCGGCACCTTCTTCGTAATTTATAACAAAGCTCACGGCTATTTTAGCCTTTTTAGGCCACTGAAGTGTCGCACCGTCGTTGCCATAGCCCATTAGGTCCCGTTTTATCATGCTATACGCACCTTTATCCTAATTCAAACGAGGTAATTCCATACACATGTTCATTATTAATGTTCGGAGGAGCTTTTAAATACATGCGTGCTGTTTCAAACACCTTGTTCAAATGATATCGACGAACT
>JBIIJL010000073.1:0-9435 GCA_044233795.1 Legionella sp.
TTGCATTCAGGGATATCCAAATAAATGGGGGCGCCACACGCATGATGAACAAGATGTGTAAATAATTCATTTGCAATATTTGGCTCTTGGGCAAATAAAGGGCCTATTTTAAATCCTTGATAGCAAGGACGTATAACACCATACCCCCTCAACTGATTCTGCTTGATATATCCTAAACTTTTTCCACCGACCTGATTTATCCAACAGGATAAAAATGAGTCGCGACGCGCTGGAAAATATTGCCGGTCATATATGCATAATTGTTCAAAGTCAATGTGACTTAACAGTGTAATAGCGCTATTTTTTTTAATCACAGGATGTAAACTGTCGCCGTGGTATCGGGCATTGTGATAGGATAATTTATAACCAATACGGGTATATTTAGCTAGCATGTGAACTACACCGTCAATGCCTGCATTGCGAGCTCCGATATATGCAAGCCTCTCTTTTGTGAGTGCCAGGCCATAACCCTTGCCCCGGTGGATTGGATCAACCATATAAAAACCACAAAATGCAAACTGTTCGTCATAAATTACAGCTGATCCCATGGCAACGATTTTACCATCCAGCTTACCAACAAAAAAACCATTCGGATCCGTCTGATAAAAACATTGAGCATCATGAAGACCAGGGTTCCAACCTTCTTTTTTGGCCCAATTAATTGCGATTGCTACCTCATTTTTATTCATGCGAGATACGATATACTGATTTTGCATGTTCGATTCACTATCAAATCATTAATATATTGTCAGTATAGTCCTTTATTTATCCACGTGTGCTAGAAGGAAATTTGGTGAAGAGTAACCAACGTATTAGGGCTTGGAACAATTAATGGAGCGAATGTCAACAGCCCCTAACTAAAAGGGTAAAAAAATCAATAAAATTTGGGTTTCAGTCTTCTAGACATCCACCCAAACTCGTGCACAAGACTATCTAAATGATCGTCGAGAAGCAGGGTCGTTTTTCTTATATAGGGCAACCGCAGCGTCATATTCATCACGCCTAGTATGAGCGAATGTGCTGGCAGGAGGCCTATCTGTGCCCTTAGGACCAAAAAGGGATACGTGTGTAACTTGCCTGCGATGAGCTTCACTTTGACGCATTTCTTCCTTTAGACGCTTCGAATCATGTGTACAGCCTATAAAAGCGAGTGTTCCCAGTGCTATTCCAGAGCATAAAAAGAAAAATTGTGCTGCCGACATTGAGTTTTGAGCTGCGATTTGCTCAGATGAATTCTCTTGATTGGCCTGTGCAACAGCAAAACCGTAACTTGCAAGAGTAGCAGCAACTTGAGTTAATATTGTCATTGTATTTTACCTATGTTGAATAGTAAGTTTTTGTGCTCTCATTAAAAATAAATGTTTAAGATTTATGCCGAGCGAGTGAGTCGTGAATTATTAAAAAGACATCTACACTGGCATCAGCTCAAGAAGGATCTTTCTTTAACGTCGTCTTAAAATATATTAATGACAGTCGTCTAAAATCTAACATCAAAATATTAAGGAAACATTAAGCATTAAGCATTAAGCATTAAGCGTGCTTTTCCTTGCAAATCGCAGTAAATCAATACTTGTTGTGATCGTGCCCCACCGCTCTGGGATGAATAGTACAATTTTATTCATCTTGTATTACAATGGCCATCATTATCACCTGCACAGATAAAGTTATGACATTTTTTATAAAAGCATATTCTGTAAATATACAAGCTTCAATTATGGCGACCGGTCCGCTTTGGGGGGGATTGTAAATCTCTGATTTAACGACAAAAAAATACTTTTCTGGCATTATACGTTCTTTTATTGATTATGAAAAAATGCGTTCCATACAATATTGGCTAATTGTTATGCTGTGGGGAATAGTAATGTCTAGTTATGCAGTTGAACAACACACTATTTTGCTAATTGCAGATCCTAAAATACTATCCGTCCCTACAATAGATAACCATGAGTTAATGATTGATTTAAAAAATCAGCAGACGATAGCATACGGACCTTCTCCTGAAATCCCTAATAACACCGATTACACTCAATTACGCAAGACGGTCTATAAAAAGTTAATCAAAGCACAAAATATATTACCAAAAGGATTTAACTTTTGCCTATATGAAGGATATCGTAGCCTGCAATTACAAAAAAAATTATTCGATGAACGTTATGCGCGTATTAAAGCAATACATCCTGGATGGTCACAGCGTCAGTTATTTGATGAGACAACCAAACTAGTTTCGCCTGTTGTCAATATCGATGGTTCCAGTAATATTCCACCACACTCTACCGGTGGCGCCATAGACGTCTATTTAGTCGATGACCATGGAAAAGCCATGGACATGGGGATCCATCCCAAAGATTGGATGGAAGATGCACATGGCTTTTTATCCTTAACAACCTCACAAGTCATTTCTGAAAATGCAAAACAATATCGCCAGATCATGAGCAATGCGCTATTAGCCGTTGGATTTGTTAATTATCCCACTGAATACTGGCATTGGTCATATGGTGATAGGTATTGGGCTTACTATCACCATAAGCCACACGCCATATATAATAGCGTTCATAATCCCAAACCCTGAGGTTTTCTATGCTTAAAAAAAATTGCTTTTACAATGTATCCCGTGATTGATATTCGACGCGCCCAAGCTTTTTATCGCGAGCACTTTAATTTGGTTCCTTCGAAATTATCGGTTCATGGTCAATGGGTTGAATATGATCTACCAGGTGGCGGTTGTTTTGCGATCACCACACTCGCTGAGGGAGTAAAGCCCTGTGCAAATGCTGGTGGAACAATCGCGTTTGAGGTCGATAACTTAGAGCGCCTCATAGAAAAACTGAAAATGGATGGCGTGGAAATCAAATTAGATATTTTTTCATCACCTGTTTGCCGTATGGCTGTTGTTTTAGACTCTGAGGGTAATGCAATTACACTGCATCAATTAAATGATGGTGTATTCGTTCGACCCTAGAGCGTGTTGACAGTTGCTCTACAACGCCAACGTGACGAGGCTTGTCCGCGTCACCCAGAAGATCTCTGGATACCATGGACTTTTTAGAACATTATATATACATTAGGTGACGTATACGTACCCCCCCCACGTCATCCCGAGCCTGAGAGATCGTCACAAAATTTTCCCATAGATTAATTGGCCATTAATTAATCTTATCCAATAATCAAACGCAACTTCCGTTGCTTGTTCATAAGCTTCTTCCACAGAACGCCATTTACCTTCATAAAAATAATTTCCCCCATTTGCTCGCAATAGATAAATACCTTCAGCGTATGAAAGACAGCTCCAATCTACAGAAATAACAGAGTTGTTTTATGAATCATGAGTTTATTAATTTCTTTATCAATCACGGGTATTTCTTGATGCAGGTACTTGTTGCCTAATAATCGATCCATTTTGAGTATTTGATGCCGCTCTTTTGCTTTCCCTTTAAAATTTCTCCCTAGGCTACTTAATGTTTAGCTTGCACCTTCCATTAATACATCGACAGCACCAAATAAAACAGTCTGACGTTTTTTATGCATAAATGAAAACGTGTCTTTGAAGTAATTTTGTAATAAAATTTCTTTGCGCATCACAATTCCTCTTATATTTTTTGGCGAAATCATTAGATCATGAACTGCGCTGCGCATCTAGCTTTTGCCCCCGTTTTCTAATTTTTGTGACGATACATCAGGCTCGGGATAACGTGGAGAATTACAATTAACTTCTATTTTTTACCACCACAATCAAAACAGGAAAAGCTAAAGTAAATGTGATGACATTCGCTATGAGTATTGCCATATCCTTAACAAGTATGCCGTAAATTATCCAACATATGACACCGGTTACAAAAATCAAATACATTGGCAGAGAAATTCCATCTGTTTGCTTGTCTCTTATTACTTGAATCACTTGTGGAATAAATGCCATTGACGTGAGAAATGCTGCTATAAAGCCAACGATAATAATGTAATTCATAGATACCACTCATGGTTTTGGTAATGCAGGAGCTGCTATAAATTCATGCTGAATCTATAGCAACATAGCGGGATTTCTCTTTAAGATATTTACCCTACAGCATAAGTAACTTGACTGCAAATTTATTTTTCGAAAAAGCCAATTTTTTGACACAAAAACAGTCGCGTAAGTCCTTGAGTCGTGACTGAACATGTTCTGTTTACCGTTCAATGCTACATTCTTTTTTTTTGCCCTGAAATCACGATTCCATTCTAAGCCCGAGTTCCCTTGATGTAGCACGAATATCACTACCATTTAACCCAATATCAATAATGCTCTGGTTTAATGGCGATATTGTGGTAATTTGTTGAGATTGGATTTGTCGGGGCAGGACATAACGTTGCTATGACGGAGTATTTAACTAAGGAGTGGTTTATATGAAAAAAATTATATTATGGGGCCTTTTGATGGGCTTGGCCGTAACCAATGCTTTTTGTGGCGGCATGATGAGCACCGGTTCGGCGATCGGGGCCAATAAATCCATTGTGCCAAAATCAGCTTTTTTTGGCGGACTAGGCGGAGGCTGGAGTTCGGGCAGTTTTGGGAATCAGGATGTTTATGGCAAGGGAACATCCTATAGCCCGCCTTACGGAATTAATTCGGCGCAAGTCGGATCAGCCGCCGGATCAACCGGCCTTGAGCTGAACTCTCAATCGGCCCTGACGCCCATAATACAAGCCGGATATTTCCAGCATTTCTCAGGGAGTCAGTGGATGAAGGGAGGTAAAATTTCATACAGTTACTTGGATATAGGATCTGCCAACAGCCAACAGCAGATCCCGCAAGCGGGTGGGTTTACCCAAAATGGAGCGTACACGCCATTCACTGGTAATTACCTTGTCCAATCCTACCGGCAGACTATTAATCAGCAAATATCGCTGATTCCGTTAATCGGCCGATCGTTTGAAAGAAGCTATGTGTATTTGGGAATCGGTCCGACTACTGTCCAAACAAAGACCTTAATTGAGAATATCACCGGATTCGAAAGCGCTGCAGTCATCCCCACTACTCCTACTGGAATCGGCCTAGGCGAAAAATATTCAACAACCCAATGGTTGTTTGGTGGCGCTGCCATGTTAGGCGCCACGTACTTTATAGAACCCACCTGGTTCATTGATATCAGCTACACGTACTCGATGACGGGGACAACAACAAGTAGCTGGGGTGGGCCGTGGACGGATACTGACATTGCGCGCAATTACGTAGCGCGCACCGGAACTAACACTGGAACGAGTTCAGGGAGCGTGAATATCCAAGCATTAGTGATAACGATTAATAAGGTTTTTTGATCTCAGGGGGGCGGATCATGCGTTTATTTTTTAATATTTTTTTACTACCTTTTGCCACGATCTTCACCGGTTCAGCAATTGCGGCGGATCTTGATCCTTCTCCTGTGCCGCAATCAGCTTTTTTCGGAGGGTTGGGTGTAAATGGTTCTTCAGTAAATTTTGCAAATCAGCGTTTTTACGCCGGTGGAACGACGTGGCAACCGGGTCCTATTATTGGTTGGGGGGCTGGATCCACTGACTTTATGTTGAACTCTAGTTCGGCGCCGGTGCCTGTTATACAAGCTGGATATTTCCAGCATTTTTCCAGCAGCCTATGGATATGGGGCAGCAAGGTTTCTTACAGTTACTTAAATGTAAGCGCTGATCGCAATTTATTAATACCACAGACAGGCGGCGTTACAGAGACATCAGGGGCCGTTACGACAAATGAGCCATTTGCTGGAAATTATACGGTACAGACCTATCGGCAAACTATTAATCATCAGTTCTCTTTGATTCCACTTATCGGCCGATCGTTTGAAAAAAGTTATCTGTATTTAGGCGGCGGCCCTACTTTTGCCCAGACCAAAATATCAATTGATAACATGGCGAGCCCCATCGCCTTCGTGGATGGCTTACCAATTAGTCCTACCGGTGTGGGAAATGGTTCTAACTACTCAACAAATCAATGGTTGTTTGGCGGCGTAGCCATAGTCGGCGCGACCTATTTTATAAATCCTAACTGGTTTGTGGATCTCAGCTACAGCTATTCGGCGACAGGAATAAAAAAGAGCAGTTGGGGCGGGCCTTGGAGCGATACATTGCCAAACGAATCAGCACGTATTGGCAATAACGCGGGAACTAGTTCTGGAAGTGTGAACACCCAAGCATTTTCTGTATCCATTAATGCCGTTTTTTGAATCAGGAGCTGAGCATATAACTTTTATATGCTATGAAACGTACAATGTTAATGTCTGTATAGAGTAATAAATCGGTTATTCTTGGCACGTTGCCGGACACAAAGAATGATCAACTAAATTAAAAAAAATAATGAGGTCGGGTAGTGTTCATTTTATTTATAACAATTGTGCATGATTTTTTTGCATGTACAATTGTTTATTCACATGAACACGCCCGTCTACAAGATTAACTAAGAAATTTAAAGGTATGTGGTAACACTTAACTTAGCCGCGTAGCACCCTCACTCTTAACCTATAATTTTCAAAATAAATTACCAACCTAAAGTGTCTTGGTTTTATGATTTGCTTTACCATGAAGCTAACGCTTAAAAACTTTACCCATGCTTATGAAAAAAAAACTAACTCAAAAATTCAACGCATCAAGCTATCATATAGGTATAGGATTTCTCTTCTTATGTTGGCCATTACATGCTTCTTTTATTGAGCAAACACTTGGAACAGCTGTAGTTATGGACGCAACAGCCGTTTATTTTAATCCGGCAGCATTAACTGCAATACCCAAAGCGCAACTTATTGCTCAAGGCACATTGGCAAGATCACAGTTCCAGTTTACAGGTAGTGCACAACAACTACCCCTTGGTATTACCGAGTCTGGAACTGCCAATATAACAACAGATTTTTCCTTACCTTCTCTGTACCTCAGCATCCCCATAAACGATAAATTCGATGGTGGTTTTGCTGTTGTTGCCAATGATTTTAATAGTGACTTGGAAGGTCATTCTGTTCTTCGCTACGCTCAGGCACGTAATCACATTATTAATGTAGATTTAGTTCCGGCAATTGGCATTAGAATCAATGAATTTCTTTCTATTGGAGGCAATCTTAATCTCTCCCGTGCCCACTTTATCCAAGAGCCTGTTTCAGGTTTGACTCGTTTAAATGTTCCTGAAAGCCGTAGTCTTAACAATAGTAAAGGAATGAGCTTAGGTGGAGATTTTGGATTCTTAATTAAACTGGCTAAAAAAACAGCCTTAGGTTTTAATTATCGCAGTGCTATTACTTATCATTTACATGGCACGAGTACTATTACAGGTCTACAGAGCGTTTCCTCTGATAATTATCATTTTAAATATTGGACACCAGCCCGAAGTGTATTGTCGCTTAGTCATTTTCCGAATGAAATATTTGGCTTCATAGGAACAATTCAATACCTTCAATGGAGTATCTTCAAAGAGGCTGATATTTATAATTTTGCAACGCAATCAGGTACCACTGCCTTTATCAATCCTCAAGCTCATATAAAATATAACTTTCATAATAGTTGGCTTGTTACCCTCGGAACTATTTATAATGTTTCAAGCAAATGGGTAGTCAGAGTAGCAGGAACCTATAATCAATCACCCTCAAATGGGAGGTTCCAAATAAGCACTGGCGATAGTTTGGTTGTTGGTTCTTCTATGGGATATCAATTGACGGAAAATTTTACCGTAAATTGCAGTTATGGGCATGCTTTTTTCAAGAAGGAACATATTAATATTGAGACTGCGCAAAATATCATAACTGGTGTAAATCAGGGGAGAAATGACGCTATTTCATTAAGACTCACCTTTACTGCATAGTAGGCGAGCAATCACGAGGTTTAGCTGGAGTTGAATACGAATTTAACAAGTGGGCCTAAACTCTCTAGATTGAATTGGTACTAAAAATTCGGACAGGTCACTCTACAGTCAAACTATTTAAAAAAATCCTTAATAAAACTAGAAATGGTTTGAAGAGCTTGTACATTTCTATTTTCATTTCGATAAATCAAACAGATCTCGTCAGAATACACGGGCGAGTTAGGGACGCGCCTGAGTTTATCGGGATACATTGACTTCGCAACCCGGGTTGGGAGTATGCCGATGCCACATCCACTGGCTGTTAAATTTGCTACTACCTCCAAGCTATTCATCGTCATAATACGTTCAGTAACAACCCCATATTTTTTAACTTCTTTTAATAATGTTTTTGTTTGAGTGAGATCAGGCTCACATAATATGATCGCTTTTGTTGAATGAACGTCCTGAATGTCTCGCGCACCTTCACCAAGCCAGAAAGTGACTTCATCATCACAGATCTTGCGAATAATCAGATCGGGATGTTTAAAGGGGTTAACAACAATACCAATATCAATGGATAAATTTACCACCTCCTCTGTTATTTTCCGTGAAATATCGTGTTTTAGATGTATTTCTAATTTTGGATGAGTCTCCAGTAAATCAGCTAAAAACCCTGACACCATATAAATAGCAATGGTTGAGTGACACCCTAAGGTAAAATAACCTTGTATTTCTTGATGAGACGCCAATGCCTCTGACTTTGTATTTTCCCAAAGCTGTAGCAATTGCCTGACTTGTAATAATAACTGTTTTCCTGCCTGTGTTAGTGTCACACCGTGCTTATGTCTAACAAAAAGTTGAGTTCCCACAGATTGTTCCAAACGCTTTACGGCTAAACTAAGTGATGGCTGGCTAATCCCAAGTCGCTCTGATGCACGCGATAAATTTAAAGTATTGGATACCTCAATAAAATATTCCAGTTCAGCTGCCGACGGAAGCATAAATATTACATATGTTAAATATCATTAACTTATATCTAACATATAGATAGAAGTTCTGTAAAGTTAGGGTATGACAATGTGACAACCATTGGAACAAAAATATTGCGTTAAGTAGGCTTTGTTGGCATGTATGGACCCTGCCGGATCTTAGACGTGGTAGAACCATTATTTCTATCTATAAAAAATACCTATGATAACCACATGATATACATTATTGTTTCAATGCATGATGCGCGATATTATTGCAAAATGTAATTATAACCCACAGCTCAAAACCGAGCTGTGCGAACTTAATGCGTAGGGGGCAATAATGAAACAAGCGATTATGAACATTGTGTTACAAAAGCGCGGCAACGCATTGTATCATCAATGTAAGAAACAACTATGCGCGCAATGTGCAAAAAAAATCTCAGACCCTATAGATTATGCTTTAGCACATAATCAACCGATTCATTTTGTACTACCTGCTTTTCCAGCTAAATCAGCCAACCGGGAAAAAACCCTAAGCCATTTACCTGATATTGACGTGGTCAATCAAATGCACACACCTAGTTAAGCAACTTTTTTCATTTTCCCCCACTCTCTTTCAAATTGGTTTGGATTCACATAACCAAGATATGAATGCAAGCGATAGCAGTTATAAAACAT
>JBIIJL010000085.1:0-8063 GCA_044233795.1 Legionella sp.
TGGCTTATCATTGGCCTCTGCTGCTAAGCTTGCAGTGTCTGAAACGGCACAAACTAACAATGCACTTCCCGCAACGCAAGCAGAAACAGGTTACTCGACACCTGCTGCAACCACTAATGTTGGATCGATTGTTATTGGTAATGGTGGGGTTATCACCATCACATATACACCCACAGCAGGAAATGGCACGATCATCTTAACGCCTTCGCTTAATCCAAATGGAGATATTACTTGGGACTGTACTCGAGGTTCATTGATTGCGATATATCGCCCAGCAATTTGCAGACCCTAGCCATTGGACACTGAAATCTGACAATCATCGGCAATGAGTGACAATATTTGTCACTGCTGGTAATCATTCACTAATCGTCCCCTCTATTGAAGCTTCTGTGGACTCTTTTTATGGATGTTGTTTGTTGGCATGGAAATTGCTCTAATATAGGTGAAGACCACACATTATCAACAGGGGAACAAAATGAATATGAAACAGAAGGGCTTTACACTTATCGAACTGATGATCGTTGTTGCCATTATTGGTATTCTTGCGGCAATTGCTATTCCAGCCTACCAAGACTATACCATTAGGGCACGTGTAACTGAGGGTTTAGAAATGGCATCTTCAGCGAAGCTTGCCGTATCTGAAACTGCTCAGACCAACAATGCACTACCCGCAAGCCAAGCTGCTACAGGTTATACAACACCCGCAGCTACAACAAATGTTACATCAATTGTTGTGGGAGCTAATGGTGTGATAACTGTAACTTACACTCAAGCTGCAGGCGGTGGGACGATTATCTTAACACCAACCCTCACAGCCAATGGCGATATCACCTGGGATTGTACACAAGGTACAGAGTTGCCTAAATATCGTCCTGCTAGTTGCAGACCATAATATAGTGTGCAAGAAAGTAAAAGCCGCCTTTGGGCGGCTTTTTTTTACCCAAGTTTTTTTACTACTAATCGATTGTTGAGACGAACATAATCCGGCAGGCCATTTTTATATGGCGGATAAGCTTCGCCTTGAATCAGTGGGGCTAAGTATTCTCTGCAAGCATCTGTAATGCCCATGCCATCTTCGCGGATGAACGATTGAGGCATAGATTTTTCCTGGTTTGCAACATCTGAAAGTGGGACGTGGCTAATGGACCAGCGGTAAGGTGAATCATTTTCGCGAACGATAATGGGCATGACGGCATTATTGCCATTTATCGCCAACAGGACCGCTTCTTGTCCTAACGCATAAGCTTGCTCAACATCAACCGATGATGCAATATGACGGGCTGCACGCTGAAGATAATCAGCAACTGCCCAGTGATATTTATACTTCAGTTCGCTTTTAACCAGTTGTGCAAGGACTGGAGCAACGCCACCAAGTTGCGCATGACCAAAAGCATCTTTAAGGCCTGAATCGCTTAGAAATTTACCTTCTTCACTCCTAATTCCTTCAGAAGCGACAACAACACAATAGCCATATTGTTTTACTGATTGATCCACAGCCGCTAGAAAACGCTTAGGTTGGAAGGTTACCTCCGGAAATAAGATAATATGTGGGGGCTCTGATGGGGTTGAACCTGCAAGGCCGCTGCTCGCGGCTATCCACCCTGCGTGACGACCCATGACCTCTAGGATAAACACCTTGGTGGAGGATGCTGCCATTGATGCGACATCAAATCCAGCTTCACGTGTTGAAATAGCAATATACTTAGCAACTGATCCAAAGCCTGGACAATTGTCGGTGAAGGGTAGATCATTATCAACAGTTTTGGGGATACCAATGCAGGTGACATGATGATCCATGGTATGACTCATTTTCGCAATTTTATTTGCCGTATCCTGTGAATCGCCCCCGCCATTATAAAAAAAATAACCGATATTGTGCGCCTTAAAGACTTCAAGTAAACGTCGATATTCATCACCGCTGTCCTGAAGCTTGTATCGACAAGAACCAAAAGCACCAGAGGGTGTATGCATGAGCTTTGCGATGGTGATGTCATCTTCTAAAGATGTATCAATCAGTTCTTCATGCAGTGCGCCAATAATCCCATTGTGGGCGGCAAATACTTTTCCTATATGTTGGGGATGTTTGCGGGCTGTTTGGATGACACCACAGGCAGAAGCATTAATAACAGCAGTCACCCCGCCTGATTGGGCATAAATTGCATTTTTAATAGACATCTTTTCTCCTTTGTCATACAGCAATGTGTTCTTGAAAGACATTTTCATATTCAACCATGACAGCGTCAATTTGCTTGATAAGCTCTGTCACAGGTATTTGTAATTGAGAAATTTTTGATGCTTGTTTGGCTGTCTTTTCAAGATGAGCGACGTGGCTTTGTAGATCAGGAACACCGCAAAAACAACATGCTCCAAGCAGTTTGTGAGCTTCGTTCTCTAAACCCTTGATGTTTTTTTCATGAAGTAATTCAATGAATCTCTGACGGTCTTTTGACAATTGTGCTACGAAGCGTCCTAAAAAATCAGTGGCAATTGATTGATTTCCAGATACTTTTTGTAAGCACAAAGCCCAATCGATAGGTGTTGTGTGCGGGTTTTCTAGTACTGATAGCAGACTCTTAAGAAGCAACTGTTCATCAATAGGTTTTTTTAAGCAAAGCGCAATACCTGAAGCGTTCATTTCCTGCTGAGTCAATTGGGCATCGTTAGCACTGATGAGAATAATGGGTGTTTTTTGGTTTTGAAAACATTTAGCTTTAATCATAGGTGCCGCATCTAAGCCACTGAGCTTAGGCATCTGCATGTCGAGTAAAATCGCCTGATATGCTTTACGATGAGACATTGCGACAGCATCTTCACCGTTATCAACTGAGTCAATCACGGCATTGTCGCCAAGGATGGAATTTAACAGCATCTGATTAATCACGTTGTCTTCAGCGATGAGGAGTGCTGGTTTGGTTTGTCGTAAACGTGTACGTAATGTTTCAAGATGTTGGGGAATGGTTTTATACTGTTCTACGTTGTTTATCAATGAGTCAATGGTTTCGTAGAGTTTTTGCATTGACGTTGGTTTGAATAAAAAACCTTTAGCCCCCATATCTTGATATTCCTGAATAGGCCATTTTGAAACCAGGATTGAGGGGATTATTTGTTTTTTTAGGACCTGAGCCATCTGTGATTCGCAACCTTGATTAACACTGACAAATGCCAGGTTGTAGTCTGGATGGGTTTTAAAGGCATTTGCCAGGTCTTTAAAGGATTGGATCCCAGTGCAATGGATTCCCCAAAAACCAAGCCCATTACAAATTGCTTCAAGTTGGAGAGGGTTATCATCAAAACATAGCGCTTTTAAGTTCGAAAAACGGTGAGCTTGGTGTTTTTCTACTTCGTAGGAGGCTAGTTTTTCGAGTTTAATGCTTAAAGTGAACGTTGAGCCTTTATTCAATTCGCTGGTGATAGAGATGCGACCATGCATTTGCTCGGCGAGCTTTTTACAAATAACAAGTCCCAAACCTGAACCGCCGTAGCGCCTTGTAATAGTCGTGTCGGCTTGATTAAATGCTGTAAATAGGGTGGCTTGGTCTTCTTCTAAGATACCAATACCTGTGTCAATCACAGAGACTGATAGGTGGTAGTCTTTATCTGATTCTTCTTCGATGTGGGTGCGTAATAGGACATATCCACGCTCCGTGAATTTTACAGCATTGCTCACAAGATTGCTCAGCATTTGTTTGATGCGCAAGGGATCCCCTAACATGGTTTTGGGGACATCGACAGCGGTGGAGGGAATGAGATCGATGCCTTTCCTGTGAGCAGTGGGTGCAATGAGTGCAAGGACTTCATCGATACAGGCGCGAAAATCGATGGGGATGCAGTCCAAATGAAATTTGCCAGCGTCCATTTTTGAGTAATCAAGAATATCGTTAATAATGGTTAATAAGTTTTCAGCAGATGTTTTGATGGTTTTGACGTAGTCAGTCTGTAAAGGGTCGAGTTTGCTGTCTAAAAGAACATTGGCAAAGCCAATCACGCCGGTCATAGGGGTTCGAATTTCATGGCTCATATTGGCAATTAATTCGGATTTTTGACGATTTTTTTCTTCAGTTTTCTTTTTCTCCATAGACAGCTCAATGTTTTTTTCCTCCAATAACTCAAGACCATGTTGTAAATCGGCAGTTGCTATTTCAATATTTTGAGTTTGTTCTTTGACCATATTTAAGTATTGTAGTTGTAAATGTTCCAAGCCCTTTTCAATGATGCCAAGTTCGCCTACGCTTGTTACGATGATCTCTGTTTCGAATTCATTGTGCAAAATCTGTTTCATGCTCCGTCTTAAACGTGCGATAGGTAAGTAGATACGTTTTGACAAGAAGAAATGGATAGTGAGACTCAGTAACAACCCAATGAGTGTGATAAAAATGGTTGTGATGTACATTTGATAGCGTTGGATAAGCTCTGATTTTGTATCAAGATCAATGGAAATCCAGCCCAGGATGTCTCCTGCCGCAAAGGTCAGTGCACCATTACTTGAGCTGCTCGAAGGCTCGGCATACAAGTTTGAATTTAACCCTGTGATGGGCGCTATAAAGTTGATGGTGAAGGGGTTTAACTGTTTGCGTTTAATGTAGTCGCCGGTAAATTTGGGGTGTTTCGAGGCGGTATTAATAGGGTGTTTTCCACCGCGATAAGCAATGAGTTCGCCTCGGGCGTTGTAAAAAGCCAACGCTTTAATTTCTGGGTTGGTTGCGTGGGCATCAATAAGTTCTTGCAGCGTACGTTTATCATTTCGAAGGATGGCCAATTGGGCAGTGGGCATCAATTGGTGCACATATGTATCGCCCAGGCGCGACATATGTTGATTAAGGTCATGGTTGAGTTGACCATTATAGAACAAGGCAAAAAGTAGTGCCACAAGTAAAACAGGGATGAAGGTAGTGATTCTGAGTTGATACTTAAATCCAATATTTTTCACCCATTCACCTTCATCTAGCACTATTACTTTGCGAGAGCCGCAAAATTCGCTATTATAGCTTGATTACTTAACCTCACACAACGGAGTCTTGATGGTTGTTCGAACGCGTTTTGCACCAAGCCCCACCGGATTTTTACATGTTGGTGGTGTGCGAACGGCGCTGTATTGCTGGGCTTATGCAAAACATCATGATGGACAGTTTATCTTGCGTATCGAAGATACTGATCATGAGCGTTCTACAGCTGTATCAGTCCAGGCGATTCTTGATGGAATGTCTTGGCTTGGACTGACCCCAGACGAAGGACCCTTCTATCAGACAGATCGTTACCCGCGTTATCAAGCAATGGCGCAAAAATTATTGGATGAGGGTCGTGCTTACCGATGCGAATGTTCCAAGGAACGTTTAGAATCGCTTCGCGAGGCGCAGCTTAAAGCTCATCAAAAACCTCGGTATGATGGCTATTGTCGTCACAGGCAAGATGTGATTGGCGAAGGACCAGTGGTTGTTCGGTTTCTTAATCCTGAACAGGGTGTGGTTTCATTTAAAGATGAAGTGTACGGTGACATTCATGTTGACAACAGTGAGCTGGATGATTTGGTTTTAATGCGATCAGATGGCCATCCTACGTATAATTTTGCTGTGGTTATTGATGATTGGGATATGCAAATAACCCACGTGATTCGTGGCGATGATCATATTAACAATACCCCAAGGCAAATTAACTTATACCAGGCACTTGGCGCTCCAGTACCAATATTCGCCCACTTGCCGATGATTTTGGGTGAAGACGGTAAACGCCTATCTAAACGACATGGTGCAGTCAGTGTTATGCAATTTAAAGAACTTGGTTTTCTGCCTCACGCTCTATTGAATTATTTGGTTAGATTGGGTTGGTCGCATGGGGACCAAGAAATTTTTAGCATGGATGAAATTATCGCAAACTTCGATTTAAAGCATGTTAGCCGGGGTGTATCAAGTTTTAATTATGATAAGTTGTATTGGTTAAATCAGCACTATCAAAAAACGTCATCCCCAGAAGACGTTGCCGAGGCGTTAGCTTGGCATTTCAAAGAACAAGGAATAGATGTGTCGAAAGGACCGAGTCTTACCGACTTGATTAGTGTTCAAGCTGAGCGTTGCAGGACATTGGCTGAAATTTGTGAGAAGAGTCTTTATTTTTATGAAGATTCAATAGATTACGATCTGGATGCAGTGAAGAAACATCTTCGACCGGTGGTACTTGAGCCGCTCACAGCTCTTCTTAATCGTTTGAGTCAACTTGAAGAGTGGCGAAAAGAGGTCCTTCAAGTTGCCATTAACGATGTTGCCGCACAGTTTGATATTAACATGAGCAAAATCGCTCAGCCTTTACGTGTAGCCGTGACAGGGGGTAGCATGTCCCCTGCAATTGATGTGACGCTTGAGTTTGTAGGTAGATCACGTGTATTGGCGAGATTAAATCAGGCGCTTCTAACTATTTGCGAGCGTGCAGAACGTTTTTCCTAGGTAACCGTATGAGTCTATATACGTTGCCCAGGTGATTTCCTCAACTTTTCCTCAACTTTGCCGCTATTTAGGTTAACTCCTAGAATAGAGGGTGCGTCGTATGACTAACAATTTGCTGTTTACCCTAGTATTAATGGTTGTCATGTGTTGTCCTATGATGTCTCATGCAATAGCCCCAGATAGTGTCATTGAAATGTCGAAAGACGTGTGGCTTGAAGAAGTCAGGAAAGTTGTTTCAGATCCAGTATGTAAGAGTTTTATGGCTGATGAAATTATTGCTGAGCAGATGAAAATGCGTTCGATCTCTTTTGAAACATGTATGTCGCTGGTACCAAAAATATCCGAAAATTGTGAAAAACAGTACTATAGCAGTTTGCCAACGACCATCACTGATATGAATGCAGAAAAGTGGGGGCAGATCTTGGGTGAATGTATTGGTATTCATTTTGCGATGAGCTATCTTTAGTAATCTCTAGACAGAGTGGTATAGGTAAAGCTCTTTTTTGCGACTAGCACCGGCATGTAATTTTACATCATAGTAGTACAATTTGTTTATGGCGCAGAACCTGTTGTTGGTTGTAATCTCCAGCGCTACTGTCGTATGAAACTGTCACAAAGCTTGCAGGCTCAAGAATTATTGCTCTGGTTTGAGAAGGTCTGTTGGGATACTTCCGTCGCAAATATCGTGACAGAAGTAATCCGTGCGGCTAAATTGACATACAAGGGGGCTTCGGCGTGATTAAATTGTCTCGCGAGTGCGTAAGATCGATGGTTCTTATTTTATTAAGGAGGGTAATGACCTCCAAATCAAGCCGCACGCCCGCTGCGAAACACGCAAATACAATCCGTGCGGCGCGCGCTGTATGGCCGCGCATTATAGCAAAATCAAAGCCAAGACCAACCTCAGCCAGCCCAAGTGGGAACCAAGAGTCATCACGACCTGTATCCCAATTGTAAAACGCTAGAACTCTCGGTAATATTTCTTGATCGACATTGAAGGATGGTAACGGGTCAAAGCAACGGTCTCGTCTGCAATATTCTTGCGCAACGTGAGCCGGAACATCACGCTGCGCTTTACCCACCATTATCCAAGCAGCCTTCAATGGCTCCAAGTTAGATGTAAATCTAGCAGCTGATTCTTCAAAGCAGTTAATGTATCCTTGCAATGCCCTTATAAGTGGCGCAAAATTAAAATGGGCACTACGATGCTCAGCACCATTTTGTTGATAACTTAGCCCCATAGGTTGCCCTGTTTCTAAAACGATACTTTCCATTTTATCAATACGTTCTAACATCGTTGTTTTGGTGGCATCATTCATATAACGCTCTAGCATGCGGCACATGTGCGTGTCTTTCGCCCAATAGGCGTATTCATATGCTGAACAGTGAAAGGTACGGCCGGAGTAATCTGTAAATCTCCTTTGACAACATAAGGCGACTTGTATCTTTTCTACATTTCCTTGGTATACCTGTGTAAATAACCGCTCGGCCCGTTCCTGCTCTCCAAAAGCCACTCGTTCCAGGAATGTATCTAACAGGCGATTTGGTTGAAAAAGAGAGTGCATTTTTGTTGAAGTACATGCTATTTTGCTTTTATCAGGGCCCGCTAAATGAGCTCCAATTATCGGA
>JBIIJL010000086.1:0-8016 GCA_044233795.1 Legionella sp.
AAAAACGAGAAAAGCATATTTTAGATGCGGCAATTAGCAAAAAAACAGAGCCTGCTGTTATCGACTTTAAAAAACTGATGAGGCAAGAGTTTGCTTGTAATACCGATGCTCACCAAGCGCTTAAGGTCTGGCTTGATAAGAGAGAATTTATTCGCATCCATGAGTTGGAAATCATACAACACGAAAAACGAATCAAACGAGGTCGTCCTGGATTGAATGATGCCGTGATTACGAGCTTTCAAATCACCGGGAATATAACGACTGATTTGGGTTTGCGAAATGAAGCTCAACAAACCAACGGGCTTTTTATATTAGGGACTAATGATCTCTCTGAAGAACTTGCCATGCAGTTTTTACTTGATGAGTACAAATCACAACAAGCAGTGGAGCGTGGTTTCCGATTCTTAAAAAGCCCTGACTTTCTAACTTCCTCATTGTTTTTAAAGAAACTTGAACGCATCGAGGCATTACTAATGATCATGACCTGCAGTCTAATGGTTTATGCAGGCATTGAACATCTGATTAGACAGCGCCTTGCTGAAACAAATGCTTTTTTCCCAGACATGAAGAAAAAACCAACTCAGCGACCAACGGCAAGATGGGTATTTTTTTGTTTCCAAGGAATCAGTGTATTGATCATTGATAAAACCGCAACAGTGGTTACAAATATTATTGATAGACAAAAAATTAT
Source organism: Legionella sp. (assembly GCA_044233795.1). Lineage (GTDB taxonomy): Bacteria > Pseudomonadota > Gammaproteobacteria > Legionellales > Legionellaceae > JBIIJL01. Next base: position 692 of record JBIIJL010000086.1, read on the forward strand.
ACTTGATTGTCTAGGCAAACCATACTGGGAATTTTATTCGTGAGTTTGCTGCGGGATATGGGTTCTAAATATTAAAGGATATTAATTGAATTTTTACCCACCAATTGTTATCATATATCGATAACTGATATATAATTAAATTATGATAATCAACTTTCAAGATAAATTAACTGAGGATATTTATAATGGCGTGAGTAGCCGCTACTCAAGAAAGCTTCCGATTGAATTACACGCAAAAGCCCAACGAAAATTGGATATGATTCAAGCTGCAACTTTAATTGACACATTAAAGATTCCGCCAAGCAATAAATTGGCAAAGCTATCCGGAAATTTATCAGATTTTTGGCGAATTAAAATTGATAAACAATGGGCCATCATTTTCAAATGGGAAAATGGGCATGCTTATGATGTCTGTATTACTGATTATCACTATTGAGGAGAAAACGATGTTACCAACAAATAGACCCCCTACTCTTCCAGGTGAAATGCTTTTGGAAGAATTTATAAAGCCCATGAGCTTAACTCAAAAGGCATTCGCATCCCATTTAGGATGGACTTATGCCAAACTGAACGAAATTATCCATGGTAAAAGAGGTGTTACACCGGAAGCGGCTTTAGATTTAGCTGACGCATTAAATATGGAACCTGAGTTTTGGCTTAATCTGCAAAGAGACCGAGAGCTTTGGAATGCAAGACAAAAACACAAAGTAATAGCTAAAATAAAGGTTCCTAATTTAACCCACGATCAGCGAGTATAGCTCGATTTTTCGAATTAAATTAATTGACCACATGAAAAATTATAGAGGAATATCAAACAACTGGGTAAGTAGATCATCGGAACTTCCCCGACCGCCGCGTTGCAAAAAAGGCTCTCTACCCGCTAAATTGGTATGCTTCTCTTGAACAGTAACTATCCGGTACCGGACACAATAGCTGCAGCCATTTTCAGCAAAGGTTTGCAGCTAAAATTACGTATTTTTTGCAAGAAATTTTGTATGCACAAAGGAGCTTATATGAGCATTCTTGGTATCGGTGTTGATGCAATTACTGTTAGTCCATTACATTTAAAACTCTTATTCCGGTGCGCCACGAAAGTGCACCTCCGCTAGCAGCTGAAAGTGGGTTATACGACTAATATTGTTGAATGATTTCACCGACAAATTCGAAAATACACCAAAAACAAGGGTGCTTTTACCAGCGAAAACGCCTTATTGAAATTGATTTACTGTGCTTGTCAAAAAGTACTGGAAAAATGGAACCAGCCTATGCACAATTGGGCACTAATCATCTCACAGCTCCAAATATATTTCGACGGACGACTTAATTTGGGCTTGAAGTAACTAGTGAGATGACACAGTTAGATGAACACTCTCTAAAGACATGATCAATTGCAGGTGCCAGTGAGTCAAATTGTGCAATAGAGTGTTTAATTTTCTTTTTTAAATTAGCCCAAAATGTTTCAATTGGATTGAGGTCAGGGGAGTACGGGGGCAAAAATAACAATCGACAACCAGCGTCCTCAATAATAGCACGTGTATTTTGAGACTTATGGAAAGCCGCATTATCCATTACCACAATATTACCACTTGCTATTTGTGACAGAAGAACATTACTTAACCAGAAATTAAACAAGACATTATCCATGGTTCATTGATAACACATTGACGCAACGATGTTTTTATTCATCAGTCCAGCAGCAAAACTTTCTCTTGCGAATCGTTTACCTGCTGTTTCACCAATGACAGGCTGCCCTCTTTCAGACCAGGCATCGTCTCTAGATACAAAGGAGTCTATTCCAGACTCATCAACATATACCAGCCTTTCAGGACTTAATTGCTCGATGACTTCAATGTATTGGCTGCGCTTAGTAGCGCATCGCTCTTTGTACAGCGAGATCTTTTTTTTCGAGTGATATTCATACGTTTCATTGCTGTATGAATTACCGGGGTTGTGACGCCAAAAGGTTATGTCCGTAAAATGCGATGCTATTTCGTTTAGAAAAGCATCCGGACGTTCTTTTATGTATAATTTTAATGCGTCAGCATCTATCTTGTAAGGATTGCAAGGACGACCAGTACCTTCTAGTTTGCCTGTTTGAGCTCTCAGACGCTTCCAGTTTTTTATTGTTGTTGTCTCGACTGAAAACAATCTACTGACTGCTTACCCTTATCTATCTGGGTACACTAAATGTAAAGTCTAGGTCCTCTTAAGCCTTCCCTCATGCATGCGTAAAAAAAACAAAAAAACACACTTGGCTCTAAATCTTGACAATCAAGCACAAAAAAAGTACACTACGTATTTTTTTGGAGAATCGCTATGGTAGTCTTTAGAATTTTGAATAAAGTGTTGGGTGCAATTTTATTAACTCTGCTTTTTGCTCCTCTTATAGCGTTAGCGACAATATCTAGAGTATTTAATTTTATCGACCTACTATATCATCGCAAAATAGACGAAGCTGTTCTTTCGATTATTTTTTCTCCATTTACTGCATTATTGACGGCAGTAATAGGAGCTGGTCTTTTCCTTGATCATGGCTGGAAAACCGGTCTCATGAATCTTATGCTTACTTTTCCTGCGAGAATCATGCATGTTTTTAAGAAACAATTGGCTTTTGGCACTCAAGAAAATGAATCGGTCAATGATATTTTTGTAAACCCAATGTCCTCATCAGGTTTGAATGATTTTGTAACCTCGGGCTTTTTTGGTAAATTAACATTAAAGTTGCTATCTTTGTGCTTACCAATGGAAGTTTACCTTGCCTATGATGCAAAAGCAGTATCACCACACAATGATGTAAGCATTTACTTTACAGAAAAAAACTTAGGTATCCTCAAACAAAAATATAAGGCATCTGAGCTTGAGCAATCTGCGCAAATCTCAATTGAAATTAACAACTATCTGTCTTCAAAGCTCGGGGAGATGACTCTCAAAGTTGAAGAAGCACGCCAATTATCTTCAAGTGATGAAACAAGAGCGGGAAAATTGCAGAGTGCTCGAGATGAGCTTTATGCGATACAGTCAGCACAACGATGCATTGAGTATTTTTCGGCCAATGAAATAGCCGCTCCTGACCTTGGTAGTCAATTTAAATGCACGCCTACTACTGTGTTAAATTACATTTGGCTTGCAATAAATACTGAATGTCCAAATAAACAAAATAAGCTTATTTTAAAAGAAAAATTAATTTGGACTCTCTTCCAAATACAAAGAGGATATAATATTGTTAATGATGGGAGAGGGGCAGATATGCCTGAATGCCCTTCCGGTGCAATAGGTTTGCTCGTGAGAGTTATTTGTGATGAACAGGAAAAGATGCCTAATTCTGAATATAAGGCAGCTGATCCTAGTCCAGCGAATCTAGCTCTTGCCTTAAAAACCGCGTTAGACCGCCCTTTTACCTCCTCCTATAACCGTACGATGCAAGCTGCTGTCAGGATAAGTTATAGAAATGACCCACAATCTTACAAACAACAGCAGAAAGACGATATAACTAATGCATGGAGAGTTACTTTTATGCCTCTGCTAAATTCTGGTGTTTTGCAAAGAGAGACTATGGAAGAAATAATTGATGCAGGAGTCGATGCTTGGGAGCCTCCAGAAGAACAACATAATGCTCCTTCTTTTTCTCTCTAACTCTATTGGTAGCTCCCCACGTCATCCCGAGCCTGAGAGATCGTCACAAAAATTAAAAAACGGAAGCTAGATGCGCAGCACTGCTTCCCCCTAACCGCGGGGCATTATTAAAAGCATAGGGAAAGTTCAGTGATTTTATCTGAAACTGCTCGAGACTTACGCAAAACCCATGTAAATTGATGTCTTTTTAAGATTAATAATTAAACGTTGACGCAAAAAGCTTTTTTAAACGATGGCGTTTAATAGGGCAGTAAAAATACTTCCCTTTACATAGTTAGATTTTCAATGGATTACCATGCACCTCATCATCCTGATTTTCAACAGAAAGATTAGCTAATAATTGTTTTAACCAAATATCTTCTGCATTATGAAAGGGTGCATGTCCGCTATCAAAAAAACCAAAAGTTTGGCTTGGCGTCTCATGATCTAAAGGTTCCTTTATTTTATCTTGGTTTGCAGTAATTAGAGGCAGTCCTTCTGCTATCTTGGGATTCAAGCTATTAATTATTGAATCTAACCAATTATTAAAGTTACGTTGAAAAGAATTGGGCATACTTTGATCAGTCAAAACGAAAATCATTGTATCTAATACTTCAATAGCGATATTAAAAGCTAGGCGAATGGTTATATTCAATGTACTTTCAAATAAGGTAAATGCACTTCGTGATAAAGAGACATCTTTCCTGTATAAATAGCGAGCAATGTTAATTGTAGAATATAACAATTTAATACTATTCACCAATATTTGATAGAAAGCTCTTTGGGCAATCCACGCAAATTGAATACCCAATTGAATCGCAATATTTAGTGGAAGCAATGCAGCGGTCAGTATTAATATAGGCAATGAGCTTAAAGTCAAACCAATTAAGCCTTTTTGTTCCCAGATGACTTCTGTTACAGTTTTGGTGGCGCTAAAATACCTAGGTACACTGGAGGCGGTAAACAGTAAAGAGATAAAATATACGCCTACAATGTGTCTCCAGCTAGGAACAGTTACAATAAAACTGATCAAAAATTGGACTATATGCTGTAAATGCCCAATAAAATCATTGGTCAGTATTTGTTTTAATTCTTTATTTGCACCTTGGATAGCAGCCAGCAAATCATCGAATTTTTTGTTTTCGGTTAAATACTCCGGTAAATTTCCTTTTAACTGCTTTATAATAGTCGCAATATCCACTTGCTCATTAGATTTCAATGCATTTTTAAGTTGAAGTAAAAAAATCGTCAAAGAACTGCCATCTATGTCCTTTAAGTAAGGTCGAATAGCATCCAACTCCTTTGAAAAAACATTTACATAACGAAAATTTAATTGGTTGTTTGAAAATGTAGACAGAGGCAGAATTATAAAAAAATTATTACTGAAACGACTTATCCAGGGAATAGTGGATGAAATTGCCAAAGTTTCTGATTGAATCCAATTCAATACACTTATAAGTGCATCAATCCAATCATTAGACTCCATTGTAAATGATTTTTTAATGTTTCCTACACAGGCTTTTCCAGGAATATTATCTTCACCTTTTAACATATAATCTCTGGCCTGCAATATATCACTCATTAATATATTACAGATATCAGTCGGAATAGGTGGATTTTGGGCGCTCTGTTTATCCGGATGAAAACGTAAAAGCCGCTGTTTAAAAGACTTTTGAATTTCAATAGCACTAAATTTCAATCCGGGTCTAGAAATATCTAAATTTAATATTCCACACAAGTCCTTTCGAGTAATTATAGTTGGTCCATCAAAAATACTTGTATAAGGTATAGTCATTAAATTTAGTTCCTATATGAAGCCTGCTTTGGCCATTAAGTCGCCACATAATACAAGAAAAGGCCCTTTGTGTCACTTAAATTCTGGCTGTCTGGCTATAAATGAGCACATTTCTCAAATCAAAACCCAATAAAAACAGTATTTTGTTTAGAACTTTAAAAGCATTAACTACTTTAAACAATTTAGACACTTTATCGAGATACGCTAAAATAAATTTAACTTTTTCATTCACAGGTTCGGCCTCTATCCAAGGCATCACAAACTATCCTAACTATTTGTCTGGATGTAGATTAACTGCTGCCTATTCACGAGGAAGCTCGCTTCATCGCCATGTTGTATTTATTTAAATCGCTGTGCTATAATAACTTACTAATTTATTTTTGTGATGTAATTTGATGATCCCAATAGCAAAAGAAACGCCGCATATGTTTATGTGGTTTTCAGATGGCTCAAAAATACCCCCTGGCATATCCCCATTACCACAAAATTCAAGACTTGATTACATTAAACGCCTGAAGGAGGAATGTAGAAAACTACTCTTTACCAATACTCCCGTCTATTTAGTTTATATGGGGCGGCTCCTTAATAGAGAACAAATAACATTATTAGCAGATTTGCAGAATGAAATTTCTAATCTTGCTGTTATTGATTACGATGAAGTGGAGACAAGGATTACAGACGAATCAGTTACTAGCAAAGTAGCCGCAGCTGCAAGTGCATATAGAGAAAAAGAAAAACTTGATGTCGGTCATGGAGGTATCGCGGATTTGGTTGACTTTACACGGCTTATTTTACTTTATAACAGTAATATTTTAAGAGATATTGCACAAACAAAAATAACCATCCCGCTTGAATGGCGCGAGGGTTTAATTTATCGGGACTTTGATGTTACTCTGGAAAAAGAGGCCATGGTTGATATCCCTACTACTAATGGACACATGGCCACTTTAAATTTTTCAGAGAAAGTACGTGGTCACCATACTCATTTAATTGAGTTGGCCCACGGTGAGGAAGACTTAACACGAAGAATAGATGTTTTTTTTAATACCTATATTTATAATCTTGAACAGTATCAGCAAATCATACCGTTATTTTTAAATAGGTCATTAACGACAGAGGAACGCAAAGCCAAACAAGCTTTGATTTCAGAATACCAGAAAATATGTCGCGAAGATAATTTTGAATTGGTTTTTATACAATTCATACGCATTGAAAACTCATTTCTTGCAATAAATACAGATCAAAATCGATTAATTAAGAAGATGATTCAAGAGGCTGTGCTAGGTGAAAGTCCATACGCTGTAGTACAACTAAATTTTAAGAGCCTTTTTAATCGCTTAACCCTTTTGAAAGAATTTCTTACCCCCCAACTCTTAGGCTTCAATATTGGGAACGATTTAACCTGGAAAATGGGCATAAGAGAACAGCATACATCAGAAAATTCAACCACTATAGATTCTCAATTACGCAGAAATACCAGTATAGAGATAGCTGCTCCGCTTGCTATTTCGGTTACAAACACTTCATCGCCCCCCCTGTCAACGGATGCCAGTGAGGGCAAAAACGAACGAGAAGAGCAAGTGACCGTTGATAAACTGTCTAAATTATCTAAAAATTACCTGACGCATTTAAATAAAGCCTCCAATAAAAATAACTTCCAGGATAAATATAAACTTATGCTGGAGCTTAATACTATACTAGATAATCTATATATCAGTCCAAGCACTAAATTACTTGAATTTTCTAATCGGTTACAAGAAGAGGGCAAAGGAATATTAAAAAATCACAGAGAACCACACTGGGTTATGTGTAAGCGGTGAATTAACCCCACCTACAAATAGCCATTAAAACACTAGATACTCCTGAGAAAATAAAGCGCGAGGAGTATACCGATGCAAACCCAAATGAAAAAACAGGT
>JBIIJL010000122.1:0-4136 GCA_044233795.1 Legionella sp.
GCGATCGTCATGCATGTCACTGGGCAGCGGCTAAGATGTGAGCTATTCTACTTGCTTATCGATGGATTGGCAAGTACTTTTCCAAGTTGGACTAAAATGATTCACGATAAATGTGACCATCTATCATACTACCATAAAGTATAAAATTTCCTAAAATAAAAATTTTCATGCGACGAAAATTCAAGCCCCTACGAATTGAATAATCATATGTCTCTCTGAACGAACATAATTATGATAAATTTTCAGACATAAAATCTTATGATGAATCATAAAAGACAATGCATCGTCAAAAGATCGATTTTAGAGAAGCGTTTACTATGCTAACTATTCATACAAATAACATATTCAGAACATCTGCGAAAAGCACCATGCAAGGCTCTCCTCGCCCCAGTCTAACACTGTTGTGTGGGACGAGCATCATTTGGTATTTTACTTAAAAACAAGCAGAAGCGCTCTAAAAATGGTAGCTAAATACCCTTAAATATGCTAGTCATACTGTGCCAGAAGGCACAAACCTGCTAGGATTGGCAGCATTTGAGTTTAAATACTCAAGAAATAGGTTAAATCAAAGTTAATTTGGATAAAACGTGGAGGGGGGGGGTAATGCGGGTTCGGGTTCTTCTTTTATTCTTTTGGTCATTGTTAGCAGGATATACTATGGCAAGTAATGAAAAAACCGTTTTTGGCTTTATTGAGAAAGTGACCTTGGTCGACAAGAACTTAACCTTGTCTGCAAAACTTGACACCGGAGCCAAATCAGCATCACTCAATGCGACTCAGATCAAGGAAATTTCTATTAATGGAAAACCTTATCTAAGCTTTATTGTACCCAGCAAAGCGGGCGACATCGCCTTTCAATGTGAATACGTCGGCGATGTCAATATAAAAATGCGAGCTCAAGAAGCGCCCCTTCACCCGTTGCTTCGCAAATCGATCCAACGACCTGTTGTAATGATGCGAATCAATCTTGCTGGAAATGAACGCATGATTCGGGTCAATCTGACCAATCGCAAGCGATTCATCTACCCTTTATTACTGGGCAGAGAAGCAATCATTGCTTTTGATGGCGTGGTTGACCCGCGGATAAAGTACACTTCTCAAATTGCCAAAATGGATAAACAATGAATTCCACTAAACGTCATTTATATGGCCTCATCACAGTATTGCTTGTCATAGGTTTGGGCTTTTTTTTCTACCGTCACTGGATCCTTGATGTACCGCTTACCGACAGTGAGGATGTAAATAGTTGGACGGTTGAGGCAAGCCTTCGCTTTATTGCTGAAAACAACATGCCCGTTAAAGCAAGTTTCACCATCCCCTACACATCACCATACTATGCAATTTTGGATGAATATTTTATCTCGCATAATTATGGCGTGACCACAGCGCTTGATGGATATAATCGACGCGCAGTTTGGACTCTTCGGAGAAGTAGCGGCCCACAGTCTCTCTATTATCGAGCAATTTTTAGGGAAACAGACAATAACGAAACCTTTTTACCAAAACCCCATGCTTTAAAAAATCTACCGCTCAAAGATAACATCAAAACAGCAGTTGACACTATCATAGGCCTTGCTCGCCAATCTTCAGCTGATATTCAGACTTTTGCTGAAAGCACTATTAAAGAAATCAACAGAAAAGATGGTAATGCTAAATTACTCGTGGGCAATCATTTTACTGAAGCAAACATTATTCATGCAGCCGTCACCATTCTCAATCAAGCCAAGATCCATGCCATGCCCGTCAAAGGCATTCATCTAGGCCATCAGAACAAAGCTGAGTTTAAATTATATGCGGCAGTATTTAATGGCAAAACTTGGCTTTACATCAATCCTCACACAGGTATCAGCGGCTTACCTCGAGATATTCTTCTATGGCAATATGGTGATGAACCGATGTTTAATGTCGTTGGCGGAAAAAAACCACAATTTGCACTCACTGTTTCACCCACGCCCATCAATGCATTGAGTATTGCAAAACTTAGAGGTATACAGACTGACTCTCAATTGCTGCGATTTTCGTTACTGCAGCTGCCCATTAATGTTCAAGAAGCATATAAAATTCTCCTAACGATTCCCATTGGTGCTTTTATAATCCTTATTTTACGCAATTTTATTGGGCTTAGTACTTTTGGTACTTTTATGCCCGTACTAATTGCGCTAGCCTTTCGTGAAACCCATATTGTTTGGGGAATTATCTTATTTAGTATCATCGTCTCGTTTGGCCTTTTGGCACGCTTTTATCTCGAACGACTCCGCCTACTTTTAGTGCCAAGGCTTGCCGCCATTTTGACGGTGGTTATTTTACTTATGATCTTTATCAGCATCCTAAGTCATAATCTTGGCCTTGACTCAGGGCTTTCTGTCGCACTCTTTCCGATGGTGATTCTCACCATGACCATCGAACGGATGTGTATCACTTGGGATGAGCGGGGCCCCTATGATGCTATCAAGGCAGTCGTTGGAAGTTTAGTAGCTGCCGTGATTGCCTTTTCAGCGATGAATTTTGCCCCCATGCAATATTTAGTCTTCGCCTTCCCAGAACTATTGCTAGTGATGCTTGCTATCATCTTGTGGTTTGGACAGTATCGCGGGTACCGATTGTTAGAATTAGTGAGTTTTAATGCCTTGGCTGGGGCAAAACAATGATTAAGACATACCGCCGACTAAGACAGCGCGGCATTCTGAGTATAAACCAACGTAACAGCGATTATGTCTTACGCTACAACCAACGAAAGCTCTATCCATTAGTCGATGATAAACTTAAAACTAAGCGCCTAGCAGAAAAGGCAGGTATAGCAATTCCAACGCTCTATCACCTGATTGAAACAGAACACCAGATTAAAAAGCTAGATGCCATTTTAGAGCCTTATCACGATTTTGTGATCAAGCCTGCACATGGTGCTGGGGGGGATGGGATTATCGTCATCACCGACAAGGTACTTGGGCGCTATCGCCAAATCAATGGCAAATTGATAACAAAACAAGAACTTTGCTATCACCTATCTTGCCTTTTATCAGGGGCTTATAGTCTTGGGGGCCACGCAGATTATGCCATTATTGAAAGACGCGTTATTGTCGACCCAGTGTTTGCTGAGGTGAGCTACGAAGGCGTACCCGACATCCGAGTTATCATCTTACAAGGCTATCCGGCGATGGCAATGGCGCGCCTACCAACTCGCCTCTCAGGAGGCAAAGCCAATCTCCATCAGGGCGCGATTGGTGTGGGGATTAATTTAGCCAATGGTAAGACTTTGGGTGGGGTTTTTCACAATGATGCAATTGACTATCATCCTGACACGTTAAAGCCCATCGTTGATATTGAAATACCATATTGGGATCAAATTCTCGACATTGCAGCCAGTTGTTATGAATTAACCGGCTTGGGCTATCTTGGTGTTGATATTGTTTTAGACAAAGACCTCGGCCCATTAATGCTTGAACTTAATGCACGACCGGGTTTAAATATTCAAATCGCAAACCGCGAAGGCATCTTAAAGCGTTATCATGCCATTGAAGCCCAGGCTCTCAAAGGTAAAGAAGCGATTGCTCGACGAATAGCCTTTAGCAAAGAAACGTTTGCACGTTAATTCAAGTGGATTATTAGGCAGTTACCTTCAACACTTGTGCCTTTGAAATAGCCCGTAGGTCCTTAATAACCATCATTTCTATCACAAAAGCTTTGAAATAATCGTACGACATGTAAAAGTCACCTTGGAAACCCGCCCCTATACCCCATGAGTTTCTAAGGGTGAGAAGCCCTTTGTGCCTTTCACCCAAGGGACCATCGGCAACAGCATTGTCATCAAAACCTGTGATAATGATTTCATGCCCAAAAAAATGGGTTTGATGTCTGCCTTCTTCTGCTATCTCAGACGTCAATACCCAGCTATCGTTTTGTACATGGTAGCTCCCCAGTGCCCCCACAACGCCATCAGCAACATTCGGTAATATAAAGCCCATGGTGAGACGATTGCCATGTTTTAATTCAAATTTGACTTGATCTAACACCTTATCTAAATTGGTTTTATCACGTAAAACAGCCGATGAATCAAACAGCACACTCCATCCAACGCGTTTACTATCTATTGGGGTGCTTAATTTATGATATTCCTCTATGGACATACCAGCTATTGG
>JBIIJL010000030.1:0-23349 GCA_044233795.1 Legionella sp.
CGAACATATCAAGCTTAGCTAGCATGCTTTGACCAAGTTCGCCATCCCAACCACTAGGACTAAAACCAAAATCTTCAAGATACTGTCCTAATTGTAACAAGCAGAGTTGGCTGATTTCATCTCTTTGAAATAATACAGCATCAAGTGCTGCTGTTGTGGCAAATACCACGCAAGATCCATGAAGACCCTGATCAAGCACCGGCAAAGAACTCATCCCTAATTGCACACGCTCAAAGGCTTTTGACAAAGACTGCGTATTTAACACCACATCAAGGCGTTGATCTATTTTATCTGCGGCATGTGCAGATAACTCGACATTAAGTAATTTGATATGTTTGTTTTTCAACAAACCCTGACGAGCTTTTATCAACTCATCAACACTACCAAGAACTTTGATATCATCCGCAAGAACTATACCTGCGAACAACAACAGCCCCAAAAGAGATATTTTTTTCATGGCAAGCTTCATAAAAAACAAAATGAGTGCAATATACTACCATTTGATCATGATTTAGTCACTAATTTTTATAGCCACCTAGGCAACGACCCTAAGCACCCTTCTTCCAGCAAGATAAATCGCCCTACAATCATCGCCTTTATCCTGCGGCATGCCTAATAAAAAACCGCTTCAATGGCGTAAACGAATTAACCGCTCTAAGCCCCCCCCCCCTCAATACTGTGAATGGTGGCAGAGGATTAGCAAAGATTGCTTTCAACCCCTCCATCAATGCAATTGTTTGCCAAACATTGTATTTTCTTTGGCGCTGGTATGCGCCTTGTTTTTTTTTCAATCGCTGAAGCTTGTCATGTCCTAAGATTTCAAGCCAGCAAGCAACGTCACTCAATCCGACATTAAGCCCAAGACCTGCCAACGGGTGAATGGTATGAGCCGCGTCCCCCATTAAGATCCAATGTTGACCTGTGTAGTTTTCAGCGTGACGCATCTTTAAAGGAAAACGATATCTAGCCCCAATCAGTTCTAGACAACCTAATCTTTCCTCAAAGGCTGCAGTGAGCGTTTGCTCAAATACCTCGTCGGTCGATATCATTAATTCTTGGGCTCGTGCTGGTGTCGTAGACCAAACAATAGAACAATGATGTTTATCTTTCAGTGGCAAAAGAGCAAGGGGTCCATCTGGGTTAAAGACTTGGAATGCTGTTTTTTGATGCGAGATCTCAGTTTTGACCAAAGCCACAATTGCATCTTGATGGTAAGACCACTCAGTAAACGGCACATTCAATAACTTACAAGTAGGTGAAGCCCGCCCATCTGCAACAATCATAAGTTTCGCATGCAAAATTTCTTTGCCAAAAGAAAGCGTCACACCTTCCGCCGTTGTTAATACCGACTCAACAGGAAACTCAGCAAACGACGCGATAGCTTTGCTTGAAATTGTCTTTAATAAAGCCTCTTTAATAATCGCTTCTTCAATGATAAAGCCCAATTGAGCTTCACCCACCATGCGCGCATCAAAATCGATATGTGCACTACTCACACTATCCCAAATATGCATATGCTGATAAGGTGAAAGGCGAACCATATCAAGCGTATTCCATACACCAAGACTCTGAAATAAGCTTTGTGAACGAGCATTCAGCGCATACACACGCGCATCTTTAACTGTCGTATCGATTGTTAATGCCCTAGCATCAAGAACTGCTACTTTAAGAGCACAATGCTCCATCGCAAGCGCTGCAGTCAATCCCACAATGCCTCCACCCACAACCACGACATCATACTCGTGCTTCATTCATGCTCCCATACCTCTAATGGAATTTGGCAGGCCAAATCTGGTGGGGTTCCTGCAAACCCTCGGGCATATCGTGCTACAAGCCCTTTGGCAACAGCAAGATGATCAAATGCAATCAAACCAGCTCCTCGCAATAAAGAGAACCCTGGTAATTGAAACGTTGAGAAATCTATCAAGCCATTCGTGAACCAGGTGATAGCTTTCTGATCGTAAACACGAGCTAATTGGTACGAATTGAGCATCTCAGGACCTAAACCTTGTTTAGCAATACACTGAGCCAACATCGCTACATCTCGCAAACCTAAGTTAAACCCTTGCCCTGCAACTGGGTGAAGAGTATGCGCCGCATTTCCGACAAAGATCACACGATCTTTGACCTGTTGCGGCATGATAATTTGCCGCAAAGGATATAAAACACGTCGCCCGACCTTCACAAAACGCCCCAATCGATACCCAAAGGCTTTTTGTAAGCTATTCAAAAAATAGCTTTCTGAGGTTGATACGAGCCGGGCGCCTTCACTTGGCGGCATGGACCAAACCAACGATGCTCTATTGTCTGTCAGTGGCAGAAGTGCAAGAGGACCTGAAGAGGTGAACCGCTCAAACGCCTGACCAAGATGAGGCCTTGCCAAGCCAATATTGGCAATAAGCGCTTGATGTTCGTACTCTCTAATACTCGCTTTTAAACCACATAAATGCCTCAAACGAGAATCAGCACCATCAGCAGCGATGATCAAGCGCGCCTCAACAACTCGCTCGCCGTCCGTATCTTTTATCACAGCACGACCTGTTACACTGTCTAGTGTTAGAAGTTCTGCGGGCGCAAGAAGATGACGTTTATCAAGGCGCAGCCCAAGTGCACGATAAATGTATTGCATTTCCACCACAAACCCTAGAGGAAGGTGCTCCTCACCACAAAGGCGCGCCCGACCAAAAGCCCCTTGTAGAGAAATATGAATCATGTCGATAGGTGTGACGTAAGACTCAAGCAATGACCAGAGATCAGTCATTTTTAGAATATTGACACTTGCAGGTGCCAAGGCCAAACTCCGTGCGTCAAAATCAGCACTTACTTTACTGGAAAATGGCTTCGCCTCAACAAGCAAACAGCTAAAACCCAACGGAGACAATGCTTGTAACATAGTGGCACCAATCAAACCACCACCCACGATCATGATGTCAACCGGGCAGACCTTATTCGCCACGAATCAGAGCCTCCAACTCGTCAATGTCCACCGCTAATGCCGAAGACAAGTTGCGATGGCCCTCTTTGGTCACCAAGATATCATCTTCGATTCTAACCCCAATGCCCCAAAATCTCTCATCAACTCCTTCTTGCCCTTCACTAATATAAAGACCTGGCTCAACAGTTAAGACCATACCTGGCTCAAGTTGACGCCATACTCCTTGCTGCTTGTAGCGCCCGCAATCATGAACATCTAAACCAAGCCAGTGCCCTGACTGATGCATATAAAAGGGCTTGTAAGCTTCTTGTTCAATTAATTCGTCAACTGCCCCGCACAATATCCCACAATCAATCAGTCCCTCAGTCAAAACCTTAACCATGGTGCGCTGAATTTCCTCCCAATAACATCCCGGTTTAACCAAAGCAATACCAGCTGTTTGTGCCTTAAGCACGATAGAATAAATATTGCGTTGCGCCTCACTAAATCGCCCATTTTTTGGGAAAGTACGTGTAATATCTGCAGCATAATTTTGAAACTCACCTCCTGCATCAATCAAAATCAATGCATCAGGCTTTAACAATTGTTGATTGTCAGTGTAATGAAGAACACAAGCGTTGCCCCCAGAGGCGACGATTGGATCATATGCAACACTTCGACAGCCGCCTTCCGTGAAAGCATATAAAAGCTCAGCTTCTAATTGATATTCATAAGAGGCAGACTGACATGCACGCATTGCCCGCTCGTGAGCAACAATTGAGAGATCAACAGCGCGCTCGATGAGTTTAATTTCAGCGGCACTCTTAAATAACCGCTGCTCAGACAACAACGGCTCAAGGTCATAAAACGATTCTGGTGCTATCACCCCCCGACGTCCAAGTCCTTTAAGTGCGCGCCAGGCCTTTAACAATTTTTTTGCAAAGTGTGGGAAACGACCCAGGGGATAAAATATAGCACGCGCCTCGGCAAGAAATTCAGGTAATTTTTGTTCAAGACTAATCAAAGACCAAGCTTCATCGACACCCAATACATCGATAGCCCCTGACTGCCCCAGGCGCTTACCCGTCCATTGCTCCTGCTCTTTATGTCGTTCTCGGTTAAAAAGGATACTCCGACCATTAGACCCCGCAAAGACTAACAAAACGGCATCAGGCTCATTAAAACCAGTCAAATAATAGAAATCACTGTCTTGACGAAACCGATAATGGCTATCACCATTTCTAACTATATCACTTTGAGCTGGTATCACTGCAACCGCATCTATAGGCATACGCTGGGCCAAATCAACACGTCGCTGTTGATACTCTTTCATTGAAATCATCTCGTCATCCTTCGCATTTAGTGAGCCGTCTCAGCAGAGCCATCAGGTGTTAACAAATCATTATAAAGCCTCAGTACTGACATACGAGCGTATTCAGTGACTTCCATTAAGGCACGCTCATCTTCTTCATCAATCGTAAGCGCATGATGATCAAGCTCTGCAAATTCATTCAAATGCCTAAGCGCCTCCTGCGCTTCCTCCTCTGCCAGCTGCTCTGCAACAACACCGGCAAGCGTCATACCTTGTGTAAAGCCTTCGCACCATTCGCTAAATGCTTCTGCTCGTAACGCTAAAGGCTCTGCATCATCGGGAAGTAACAATTGTAACTCAAAATCAAAGTTCGACATTTGCTGGTGACTTACTGCAAGTAAACCAAATAATGCTAAAGCAGCCTCTCGAGAGCCTTGCCCCTTTTGGTTGGAAATGAGCGCTCGAACATAAGCCGCGCCCCCATCTACATTGCCTGCGCATAAATACCCACATATCATGCCATGCAACTCACTTACAGATATGGGTAAGGCAAGCACCGCGATAGATTCATTAACTGTTTGATAATTCGGTAAACGCACAGGACTATTTTGTTGGACCATAGCTAACTCATTACAGAAAATTCTTAATAATAACTGATTTTAGGATGAAGCCAAATATAAGAACAGGCTATTGCAAACATTGTTACGTCATTTGGCTTTAATTTATCATAATGTGATGAAATAAAGCTTCCTACGCAAAATAGCACTAGAAATCGCCCAAATATAAAAAATAGCAAACAATTAAATAAAATAGCGTTGGAGGTGGCGAGTAGGATAACGGAACCTGAGATATCAGGTGCTTTAGCCGAAACTCCCGGAGACTCCAAACAAAAATTACAAGGGTCAAGTCCTTTCTCGGCCATGCATCAAGCAAGACGTACCTGAAACAGGTAGACTTAGAGCAATTGTCAACGCTCCTGAGACTGTGTGATTCAATTGTTTTTGTTGGTATTATTCAGCAATGTATTACAAATTGAAAAATACATCATGAAATCATCTATCCATAGAACAGAAAGTCCAAGAAGAGTAACACCAGAAACGATAACAGACCTTAATGCCAAACTACTTTTTGATTTTTTTGAGGCTCAAGCGAAAACAGGCGCAAGAATATGGCCTGGTGGCCAAATGCTTTATTTGCCAGATCTAACCCCATTTTATTTTCAACCAACACTGATCCAACGTGCGCGAAAAGAAGGCAATATTGGAGTTCGCTATGAGTTTATCGGGACCAAGCTTATTGGTAAAGGAGGGCAGTCAACTGTATTTGAGATTGATGCCACATTAGCAGTGAGCGAAGAGCACATCACCATTAAAAATTATAGATCAGTCCAACCAACCCAGACTCAAGGTTTAAATTTGTTCAGCAAAAGACGCCTGGTTAAAATAGTAGATCTTGCTATTTATTCTCCTTTTGAGGCGCTAAGAGAATATCAACTGTCTCTCTTAGCAGGGCATCTGGCAATCAAGCCACCAACCATCATTGGTACAACAAGCTACTTGGTCATGCGACTTTGTCCAGGGAAGGACCTATTTGAACTGCTAAATACAGATCTATTACAACGAAATGTATTGAATATTGAACAGCGCATATCCTTAAGTTTTGCTCTTTTAATAGCCTTAAAAACCCAGGTCATAGACAAGAGAATCATTCACCGCGACCTAAAACCGGAAAACATTATTATTGATTTTCATCAAAATCCACCAATAGTGAATATTATTGATTTCGGTCTAAGTGTGATACTTGATAAGCCTGATCATCATTGTCCAGGTAGTATTTGCTATGCCCCTCCTGAAGTGTTTGAAGCTGGCCCACAAACATTGACGTATGATATTTTCTCTATGGGACGAATCTTAGCGCTCATATGGCATGTGAGTCTTGATAGTTACATGGTAACAAAAACTGTGGATGCTAAGGCTAATGCTCTGGCTGTGAATTTAGACTCTTTATTTGATGGAATAGAAGGTATTGCGGACGAAGCCAGACATCTCATTAAGAGAACCCTTCAAGCCATGATGCATCCTAGCTCAATTAACAGAATATCCATCGAAGATGCCATTGCAGCCTTTTCTACTGTTAAATTGATGGGGTCACCTAGTATCACTGCCGATCCTACTTTTCGTAGTGTACGCAAAGCTCCTCATAGCATACACAGCCTTAGTTCAACTGGGCTTTTCGCATGTGCTCGTCGACCCTTACCAGAAACACCGGCAGCTGCCATCCCGCACAGTGAATCTGTATCTAGCAGCATTTGTGTACTTCAATAGCAGGGCGTCCCCCTCTTGGGGGCAGGTGAAAGTTACTTAAGATTTCTTCTTAACTTTTGGATTGCACGAATCTGAGCGAGCGCTTGTGCCAACTCTCTTGCGGCCACAGTATAGTCAACTTCTGTTGCCTTGTTTGCGATAGCCTCCTCAGCTCGAGCTTTTGCTGCCATCGCAGCGGCTTCATCTAGGGTGTCAGCACGCTCAACTGTATCAGCTAAAACCGTAACGTTATGAGGCTGCACCTCTAACAAGCCACCTGAAACATAATATATTTCTTGAGTACCACCAGGCATTGTCACGGATATTTCACCCGGTTTAAGCACCGTCAACAAAGGTGCGTGCCCTGGAACAATACCCACCTCACCAAGTTCACCTGTAGCAACTACCATTTCAACGATCCCTGAAAAAATCTCTTTCTCAGTGCTAACAATATCTAAGTGGGTTGTAAACGCCATGTTCGTTTGCCTCATAAAGTCTTGGCTTTAGCAATAGCCTCTTCAATACTACCTACCATGTAAAAAGCCTGCTCTGGGAGATCATCATAATCACCCGCCAAAATACCCTGGAACGCTTTAATGGTATCTTTCAGTGGTACGTATTTGCCAGGCGAGCCAGTAAAGACTTCCGCAACAAAAAACGGCTGTGACAGAAAACGTTGGATTCTTCGCGCTCTTGACACCACTCGCCTATCTTCTTCAGAAAGCTCATCCATACCCAAAATCGCAATGATATCTTTTAATTCCTTATAGCGCTGAAGAGTCTGCTGGACACGACGAGCTGTGTCATAGTGATCCTGACCTACAACCAACGGATCTAACTGACGCGATGTAGAATCAAGTGGATCGACCGCAGGGTAAATACCAAGCTCCGCAATTTGCCTTGACAGTACAACAGTTGCATCTAAGTGAGCAAAAGTGGTAGCAGGTGAGGGGTCAGTCAGATCGTCCGCAGGAACATACACAGCTTGAATAGAAGTAATCGATCCAGTTTTGGTAGATGTAATCCGTTCTTGAAGCATTCCCATTTCTTCAGCAAGGGTCGGCTGATATCCAACAGCGGAAGGCATTCGACCAAGTAAGGCGGATACTTCAACACCCGCTAAGGTATAACGATATATATTGTCGATGAACAACAATACATCACGCCCTTCATCACGAAATTTTTCAGCCATAGTAAGGCCTGTTAATGCTACCCGTAAACGGTTACCTGGTGGCTCGTTCATTTGCCCGTATACCAAAGATACCTTATCTAATACATTGGAATCCTTCATCTCATGATAGAAGTCATTACCTTCACGTGTGCGCTCTCCCACACCTGCAAATACTGAATATCCACTGTGCTCAATTGCAATATTTCGGATAAGCTCCATCATGTTAACTGTTTTTCCTACACCCGCACCACCAAACAGTCCGACCTTACCACCTTTGGCAAAAGGACAAAGCAAATCAATCACCTTTATACCCGTTTCAAGCAATTCTTGGCTGCCAGCTTGGTCTTCATAACTTGGCGGCAAACGATGAATAGACCAGTGTTCTTCAGCATCTACAGGGCCTGCATCATCAACTGGGTGTCCTAGAACATCCATAATGCGACCTAGTGTTTTCTTGCCAACGGGTACCTTAATCGGCTCCCCGGTATTATGTGCTTTAACACCTCGTCTTAAACCGTCGGTCGTTCCCATGGCAATGGTTCGAACCACACCGTCACCAAGTTGTTGTTGGACCTCAAACACGAGTTCGCCTTCAACTAACTTTAACGCGTCGTTAACTTTCGGCACCTCATCGCGACCAAATTCAACATCAACGACCGCACCAATTACTTGAACAACAGTTCCTAAGCTCATTCATCTACCCTCTTATAAAGCGGCTGCACCACCGACAATTTCCGCTAACTCTTGTGTAATTGCGGCTTGTCGGGCTTTGTTATAAGCCAATTGAAATTCTTTAATTAATTCTCCGGCATTATCCGTTGCACTTTTCATCGCAATCATCTTAGCTGCTTGCTCACAAGCAATATTCTCAACAACAGCTTGATAAACCTGCATCTCAATATAACGTTCAAAGAGCTCGTCTAGGATCTCTTTTGAGTCCGGCTCATAGATATAGTCCCAATAATGGCTCAACTTCTCAGCGTCTTCTTCAGCTAGAGGCAATGGCAAAAGTTGCTTGGATACAGGCTTTTGCGTCATAGTATTCACAAACTCGTTGTGCACAATATGCAAAGCGTCAATTTCGCCTTGATAATAGGCGTCCAGCAATACCTTAACCACACCAAAAAGATCCGACACGGACGGCGTATCTCCTAATTGATCAATCGATGCTGTCACATGCCCGCCTACTCGCTTAAAAAAAGCTTGTCCTTTACGTCCAATCACGCCAAGTTGCACTTCCTTACCCTCGACATTCCATGGACGCATAATAGCCAATGTTTCTCGGAGCAGATTAGCATTCAAACCTCCGCATAACCCTCGGTCCGAGGTAATAACTATCAAACCAACGCGCTTGACTTCTCGCTGCTTCATGAAAGTATGATGGTACTCTGAGTTTGCACGAGCAATATGCTCAACAACTGCATACATTTTATTGGCATAGGGTTTCGACGCACGCATTCTTTCTTGTGTTTTGCGCATCTTACTTGCTGCCACCATTTCCATCGCGCGCGTAATCTTTTGCGTGTTTTTTATACTCGCAATCTTCGAACGGATCTCTTTTGCTCCAGCCATCTATCGCTTCACCTTATTCCGCTTGTCAAAGCCTCACATTAACGACTAACTCAACCCCTCATCCAAACATCAAAGTTCTAGATGACAATTAAGTAGCGCTTGTCAAAGCCTACCAACTACCCGTGCGCTTAAATTCTTCCACCGCTTTTTTAAGTTCTGACTCAATCGCATCATCATAGCTGCCTGTTTCGTTGATTTTAGCCATCAACGAGGCATATGAAGCTTGCATGTAGTCTTGAAGTGCACTTTCGAATGAATTCACCTCTGCAATGCTGATACCATCGAGATAACCTTTGTCAACAACAAAAAGTGACAACGCCATTTGAGCGACTGAGAACGGTGAGTATTGCTTTTGCTTCATCAATTCCGTAATGCGTTGTCCCCGCTCAAGTTGCTTGCGAGTAATCTCATCTAAATCAGAAGCAAACTGGGAAAATGCTTCTAATTCACGAAACTGAGCAAGCGCCAAACGAATACCGCCACCGAGCTTTTTCATGATCTTTGTTTGAGCAGCGCCACCAACCCGCGAAACGGATAAACCTGAGTTAATCGCAGGACGCACACCAGAATTGAACAAGTCTACATCGAGGAATATCTGACCATCAGTGATGGAAATCACGTTCGTTGGCACAAAAGCAGAAACGTCACCTGCTTGTGTTTCAATAATGGGAAGGGCTGTAAGTGAACCTGTTTTGCCCTTTACTTCACCATTTGTAAGACGCTCAACTTCCTGTGCGTTGATTCGTGCAGCCCGCTCAAGGAGTCGTGAATGTAAATAAAAAATGTCCCCAGGGTATGCTTCTCGACCAGGTGGACGACGTAATAATAACGAAATTTGCCGGTATGCCCATGCTTGCTTGGTGAGGTCATCGTAGACAACCAGAGCATCTTCACCACGCTCCATGAAGTACTCGCCCATGGCACAGCCGGCATAAGGCGCAATAAATTGCAGTGCGGCTGAATCAGCAGCACCTGCAACCACCACAATAGTATGGTCCATTGCGCCATGCTCTTCTAATTTTCTGACCAAAGAGGCCACTGAAGAGGCTTTTTGACCCACAGCAACATATACACAAATAACCCCTGTGCCTTTTTGGTTGATAATTGCATCAATGGCTATCGCAGTTTTACCTGTCTGTCTGTCACCAATGATTAATTCACGCTGTCCTCGACCAACAGGTATCATCGCATCAATGGCTTTTAGACCTGTTTGTACAGGTTGATCAACTGACTTACGTGCTATAACTCCAGGAGCCACTTTCTCAATTGGCGATGAGGTTTCTGCGTGGATGGGACCTTTACCATCGATAGGATTACCCAATGCATCAACAACACGCCCAAGAAGTGCTCGACCGACGGGAACCTCCAAAATTCTTCCCGTACATTGACCTTTTTGTCCTTCAGACAAGCCACTTGCGTCGCCTAAAATTACTGCGCCCACGGAATCTCGCTCAAGATTAAGCGCGAGGCCATAGACACCACCTGGAAATTCAATCATTTCGCCTTGCATTACATCCGCAAGACCGTGCAAACGAACGATACCGTCCTTAAGACTGACAATAGTACCTTCATTGCGTGCCTCAGACACGACGTTAAATTGTTCTATTTTTTGTCTGATTAATTCACTGATTTCAGATGGATTTAATGCTATTTGTTCTGACATGAAAAATACCCTCTCAATTATGCGGATAAACAGGTGCTGATTTTATTTAATTTGCCTCGCACCGAGCCATCGATGACTAAATCTCCAGCAAGAATGATGGCGCCACCTAGAAGTGATTTATCGAGTTTGACTTCCAATGTAACTTGTCGACCTAAACGTTTACTCAGCACACTTGACAAATCAATTTGCTCCTTGTGACTAAGCTCGCTGAAACTTACGACGACCGCAGACAGGGTTTTTTCCTGTTCAGCACGCAAAGCCTCATATTGGACAAAAATCTCTGGCAATACCAGTAATCGCTTGTTTTCCAGAAGCAACTCTATCAGATGCTGCACTGAAGATTTATCAACGGCTTGGCTCATTCTGCTAGTCGTTTCAAGCAAGAATTGCACCTGATCTGCAACTGTCACATTGGGGTTGCTAATAAATTCAAATGCTGCCGCATCAACAATAATCAAAGCCAAGTCTTGTAAGGCCTGAGACCAAGCAGCTAATTCTTGCTTAGCCAATGCATGTTGAAAAATTGCTTTGGCATAAGGTCTTGCAATAGTGATAGCATCTGACATATCAAATCTCTTCGATGAGCGAATTGATCAATGCCTGATTGGCTTTTTCATCAATTTCGCGCTGCAAAATCCGCTCAGCACCCGCAACCGCAAGTGATGCTACTTGTTTACGAAGATCATCTTTGGCGCGGTTAAGTTCCTGTGCGATTTGAGCTTCGGCAATCTTCACAAGCTTTTGACCCTCAAGTCGGGCTGCATCTTTCGCCTCATCAACAATTTGTGATGCACGTCGATTTGCTTTTTCGATAATGTCTGAGGCTTGAACCTTTGCCTGTCTAAGTTCATCGCTCACACGATGCTGAGCTAACTCCAACTCTCTCTGTCCACGCTCAGCTGCTGCTAACCCGTCAGCAATTTTTTCCTGACGTTCTTCTAGGGCATTGACCAGTGGTGGCCAAACAAACTTCATGGTAAACAACACAAATGCCGCAAATACCAGCACCTGCACAATGAGTGTTATGTTAAGATCCAAGACTTATCCTCCTACAGCAATCAAAATGTGCGCGCACACTTGTGTTTTATCAAGCACCCAAATTACTGAGAAACGGATTAGCAAAAGTAAAGAATAATGCAATACCAACGCCAATCATCGTTACCGCATCAAGAAGACCTGCAACAATAAACATTTTAACCTGTAACATAGGAACCATTTCAGGCTGTCTTGCAGAACCTTCAAGAAACTTACCACCCAATATACCAAAACCAATGGCAGTTCCGAGTGCACCTAACCCTATTAACAAAGCAACCGCAATGACGGTCATGCCTTGAACTTGTGCTATCAAATTTGCTGCTTGCATATCAATCCCCTTAGTGGATAAATTTAAAAATGGTTAATGATCTTCATGGGCTAAACTGAGATACACAATGGTTAGCACCATAAAAATAAAGGCCTGGAGCGTAATCACAAGAATGTGGAATATTGACCAAGCTAACGACAGTAAGAATTGCGCAATACCCAACGTAGCACCTGCCGTAACAGAATAAGAAGAACTGTTGAGCGATAATAGCGCTATGAGAATGAAAATTAACTCGCCTGCATAGAGATTACCAAACAATCGTAATGACAACGAAATTGGTTTGGCAATTAATCCTACCAACTCAAGCAAAAGATTGAATGGTATCATAAACTTGTTATTAAAAGGCTGTAAAGTCAGTTCCTTGGTAAATCCTTTGATGCCTTTTATCTTAATGCTGTAAAAAAGTATTAAGAGAAACACAGACAATGACATGGCGAACGTTAAGTTCAGGTCATTGGTTGGTACTACTTTTAAATAATGTATGCCAACAAATCCTGCTAAAATTGGCAGTAAATCAACTGGAAGAATATCCATGAAATTCATTAGAAAAACCCATACGAAAATGGTCAATGCCAAGGGCCCAATGAAATGATTACGACCATGGAAGCAATCTTTAACCTGATTGTCTGCAAAAACCAGCATCATTTCAGCAAAATTTTGTAGTTTCGAAGGTATACCTGTCGAAACACGACGGGCACCTAGGTAAAGAAACAGTAGTGAAAAAAAGCCAATCGTAATCGAAAAAAACAATGTATCTAGATTGAGTGTCCAAAAGCCACCCTCGCTGCCTAAACTCATCGTTTTGAGATTATAGGTTAGGTATGTCAGATGATGCTTGATGTAATGCGTGCTAGATACCATTTCAGTCACTTTCAGGCCTATTCCGGTTATTTTCAACTATTAATGGGGCAAACCAAAATCCCATTTGAACCATGATGTATACACTAAAAAATACCATGGGGATGATCGTTGTGTATTTAAACACGAGCGCAAACATTATAACCGTTAGCGCCAACTTTCCTGCCTCGCCTTTATAGAAGCTGTTGACAATGAGTTTTGCACGGTTTGCGCCTCTATGACGAAACATCACTACTACAAGACAAACATTAGGCAACAAACAGTTAAGCCCTCCCAAAACAGCTGATACTGCTGGCATATAGCCACCGTATAGACCCGCGCCTAAACCTAGCAGCATTGTAATTCCAGCCTGCAGTAGCAGCAGTCTCTGAGGATCTTGAATTCCGTGTTTAAACTTCACAAGTACACCCACAATTTGGCGCGGATTATAAAGTAACCAACATGTATATGCAAGGTCAAATCTATTTTCTTCAACTATAATTAAAACATGCTTCAAAAAATGTTCTGTTAAACATATTGGAGCTGTTGTTCATTAATGTCAAAAGGATGTATATCATGTCTGAAAAAGCCCAACACACCGCCGCGAATACGCGGGAAAAAATGCAACAACGGTATGGTGATGATTTGTATCACAAACACAATAAGAATCACACACCTTTTAGACTCCATTCTCCATCACACCCCAACCATGTTATACCTGACCCCAAGAGTTTCAATGATGATGATGTTTATCGCAGAACAGGACAAGTTCGTGCATTTAAGCTAAGAAAAGTTCGCAAACGACTGGATAAAGGTCGCATCCATTGATACAGTATAGGTATCCATTCAGGTTAACCACTTTCCTGATTGGAAAAGTATCGCAGGCCTGAGATGTTCAGGCCTTTTTTAAGTTATTGTGGACGGTCACTTAAGTTGTAATACTTAAACAATTTTACCACTCGCTTGACCCCAGAGCATTTTCTCCCAAAACCAATCACTTTTTCTGCTTCTGTAGGAATAACATCACCCAATAAATAGACTACACCTAGAGAAGTTACCACTTTAAATTGCTTGGGATCAATACTAGAGTCAGCGAAAATTCTGCTGCGAATTTTAGTAGTTATCCAATCATCTTTAACCGCTGTATTTGCTGGCCGAGTAACCGCTAGTTGATTAAACAAGCGTCGGAAGCCACCGACTTCAGACACACGTTTATTAGCCTCTTCACGTAAATCTTCAGTGGGAACATAGCCTGCCAGTAATACATCACCGTTGAATACCGCCAAATCAATCGAGCAATCTGAAAGCTTAAACTGCATATCACGATACAGTGCACGGCGTATATTCGCATCCAGATGAAAATCATCAATTTTTTTGTATAAATTGTGCCTATCATAAAGAACGGTGGCGCCCGTCCATATATCTGTGATACAGCCGGACAAAAAAAAGCAGAGGCATATAACTAACCAAGTGGATAGCTTCTCCCCCCACATTTTTTTTGTTAACTTTCTCAAATCCTTCATCCCAGTTCAGTAATCCAACCTGCACATGTCTTACACGATATATTTGAAGATCTTCACCACGCGATTCACTCCATTAATGTGCCTTGCCACATCAACCGCCAAATTGGCTTGCTCGTGCGTAGCGATACCCATGAGATAAACTACGCCATTTTCTGTAACAACACGGATAGATCCAGACTCAAGCCCTTTCTGGGTCAGCATTTTACTGCGTACTTGTCCGGTAATGAGGGTATCTTTACTACGTTGTGAGACAGACAGAGGGTAATCTACTGTGATTTCATCATATACACGGTCTACCCTCGGGGTATTTTTAGCAATTTGCTCTGCGAGCACTCGCAATGAAGACGTAGGCGTTTGCCCAGAGAGCAGTACTACATGATTAAAACTTGTAATTACAATGCGAGACCCCCTAAAGCGTTGATCGTTAGCAAGGTTCGTATTAATAACGTAAAAAATACGGGCATCTTGCTCAATGGTCGTCATGCTGCGCCTGTCATAGACAACCATACCACCAGCTGCTCCAACCATAACCACCGCTGCACAACTTGCAAATAACACACTGATTAATAATATAATTACCGCTTTTATTTTCATACCCTACCTCGACAGATGAAACCAAAGACTTTAGTCGATTTATTCGACAGCAGCTACTTGACCAAACAAGGACAAATCAATCAAATCACAAAAACAGTGAAGAATAAACAAATGGGCTTCCCGTATTCTTGACGCACTATCCCCTGCTACTCGAAGCTCGATATCTTCTGGACCCAGATGATTGGCAAGCACCCCCCCATCTCGGCCACACAACGCAATAGTATCCATCCCCTGCTCATGTGCTGCGTTCACTGCATGCAGCACATTATCAGAATTTCCAGACGTTGTGAGCACAAGAAGCAGATCTTTTTCGCGGCCTAATGCTTGAATTTGTCTTGCAAACACCTGGCCATGACCACCATCACTGGCCTGTACCGATAGTACCATGCCATCAGTAACTAAAGAGATAACAGGCAATGGTGGGCGCTCAACATCAAATTGGTTAAACATAGCCGCAGAAAAATGCATACAATTTGCCCTGGATGGACCATCACCACAGATAAGAATTCTGCCATCAGCAAGTAAACAGTTCACTAAGCGATCCGCCGCTTGACCGATGACGTCACTCATGGTATCAGCCATGGAAATTTTTGCCTCTATTGAGAGCCCAAATAGATGCCTCACCCGCTCTGCCATATTTATCATCAATTATCCCTCAGAAATCCGTACCAAACGCATCCTTCACCCACGTTATAGTCGGCAACGGGCCTTCTATCGACAGCACATCAAAACGCGTGGCAACTTTGTCAAATAATTTTTGTTCTTGTAAATAGAGCGATGCTGCTCGAATCAGCTTTCTTTTCTTCGCAGTTGTGACGCTTTCCAATGCACCACCATACACTGAAGATGAACGTGTCCGGACCTCTACAAACACTAGGCTTTCAACTTCTTGCATAATAAGATCAATTTCACCTAGGCGACACCGGTAATTGCGACAAACTAATATTAACCCTTGTTGAGTAAGATACTGACAGGCCTGCTGTTCTCCAAGTTTGCCTATTTCAATTGACATATATGACCCTAGTTAATCAATGCTGACAACATTTTTTGCAATGCATCTGTATCTTCGTAATGAATCACGAGTGTGCCGCTAGAAGCTTTGCCTTGTTTGAGTTTAATCTCTGTTTTAAGACGCATAGACAAGACTTTAAGTTCTCTCTCAAACAAAGGGGGCGTATCAATTTTTCTTTCCTGAGACAAAGGCTTTGGCGCTTTCATTTTGGCAACCAAGGTTTCTGTTTCACGCACCGATAACCCCTTGGTAACAATCAACCCAGCAACATCTTTTTGTGCATTTTCATCAAGCATTAAAAGACATCTAGCATGTCCCATGTCCAATAACCCACGCTCTAACATGTGCCTTACATCACCACACAAATTCAACAAGCGCAGATAATTACTGACTGCGGCGCGCGACTTACTGAGGATGTCAGCAACCTCTTGATGAGTTAAAGCAAACTCAGTGGTTAACCGATGCATCGCTCGAGCTTCATCAATAGGGTTGAGATCTTCACGTTGCAAATTCTCAACCAGCGCCATTGCCATTGCAGTTTCGTCATCGACTTTACGTAATAACACTGGCACTCGTGACATACCAGCTAATTGACATGCCCGAAAACGACGCTCACCAGCAATGATTTCATATCGATGGGGAGCTATCTCACGCACTACCAAAGGCTGCAGTAATCCCTGCTTTTTGATAGAGTCTGCGAGTTCTGCTAATGAAGCTTCATTCATTTCTCTGCGAGGTTGATATTTACCAGGCGCAAGATTTTCAACAGGCAACTCAATATGCTCGCCATTTTTAACATCTAGTTCGAGGATTGCCTGACCAGACTCTGCGTGGCTTAACAATGCTGACAAATTGCGGCCTAACCCACCTCGTTTTGCTACCATAACATAACCTCAGTTTGATGAATGAAGGGGCGTCGATTGATGTTGAATCACCTCGCCTGCCAACACCATGTAGGCTGCGGCTCCTGGCGATGATTTATCATACTGTAATGCCGGCATCCCATGGCTTGGCGCCTCGGCCAATCGAACGTTGCGGGGAATCACTGTTCGATATAACGTTCTGCCAAAATGTGCTAACAATTGCTTTGAAACATCAGAACACAATCGGTTACGTCCGTCATACATCGTTCGCAACACCCCTTCTAGACGAAGATGTGGATTTACGCTGCTCTGAATTTGCTCTATCGTTGATAACAATGCAGCCAAGCCCTCCAACGCATAATATTCACATTGCATTGGAATCAATACCGAGTCTGCAGCAACTAGAGCATTGATGGTTAACGTATTTAACGATGGCGGGCAATCAATCAAAATATAATCGTAATAAGAAACGACAGCCTCAAGTGCCTTCTGAAGAAAGGTCTCACGATGCTTCTGCTGCATCAAGCTCACTTCAGCGACCGTTAAATCGCTGTTGGTGGGCATGAGAGAAAAATTTGCACTGGTCGTTAAAATGGCCTGCTCAGGCAGACAATCGCGCAATAAAACGTCATTTGTTGTATGGACCAACGTATTTTTATCAACACCACACCCCATCGTTGCATTTCCCTGTGGATCTAGATCCACGAGGAGCACTCGCGCATGGTGCGCTGCAAGAGAAGCTGATAAGTTAATTGATGTTGTGGTTTTTCCGACCCCACCTTTTTGATTGGTTATCGCGACAATTTTAGCCATGATCATTCCTTCTTATTTTCAACAATCACACAACTTCGCGCGCCATCGATACCCTTAACTGCATAAGACTCTATCCGATAAGGGTGCTCTATTGAAGAAGTTTCAGCCAGCGGATCGCGACCTTTCATCAACAACCAAACCCCCTCTTCTCTTATCAAGTGCCCAGTCCACTTTAATGTTTGAGCAACATCACTAAACGCTCGACATGTAACTGTATCAAAATGGAGAGCGGGAAGGTAGTTTTCCACTCGACTTTGTACGATCTCTATCCCAGATATAGACAGAACCCTGGCTACTTCGTTCAAAAATCGACACTTTTTGCCATTACTATCCAACAACACCACGTGAAGCTCCGGCCTTGCAAGCTTGAGCGGAATTCCTGGAAATCCTGCTCCGCTGCCAACATCGAGTACCCGTTCGCCTTTTACCCAAGGCAATATCGCCAAACTATCTAAAACATGCCGGGTAACCATTTCATCCATATCACGAATTGCAGTTAAGTTATAAGCTTGGTTCCATTTCTGAAGTAACAAAAGATAACGAAGTAAGGGTTCACTTAAATCCTTGAGCCCAAATTGATCTAACCCATCCACGAGCAGTGATAGGACCCGAGACTCTGCCATCATGCCATTAACCGCCGTCGTTTCAAGTGGATGAGCAACAACGACAACGCAGCTGGCGTAATGCCTGAAATCCGCGAGGCTTGAGCAAGTGTCGCAGGCCTAACTGCTTCTAATTTTTGAACCACTTCACTGGATAAACCACTCACTTGTCGATAATCCAACGTCGTTGGCAATTGCGTGTTTTCATGTTTTTGTAGGCGCTCAATATCACTTTGTTGACGTTCGATGTAACCAAAATACTTACTTTGAATCTCAACCTGTAAAGCCACCGCCTCGGTTAAGACTGGTAATTGTAATTCAGCAATACACTGCAAAAAGGAGTAATTGATTTCAGGGCGCTTTAACAAATCAATCGCACGGCAATCATGGAGTAAAGGAGCCTCAATGACGGGCAGCAATTGATCATTATGACTTACTCTAACCCATGTCGATCGCAATAAGCTATTGGTTTTTTCAATAGCTTCACGCTTTTCACAAAACGCCTGCCAGCGTTCATCGCCCACCAAACCAAGCTCACGCCCTTTTGCAGTGAGACGCAAATCAGCATTATCTTCGCGCAACAAGAGGCGATATTCTGCACGCGAAGTAAACATTCGATAAGGCTCTTTCGTACCGGTGGTGATAAGATCATCAATCAACACTCCCATATAAGCCTCACTTCGCAAAGGACTCCATAGTGACTTATCTTTGATCAATAGCGTGGCATTCATCCCAGCAATCAAACCCTGAGCAGCGGCCTCTTCATAACCGGTAGTACCATTGATTTGCCCGGCGAAAAACAAATTGTTAAAAGGCTTCGTTTGTAAATAAGGTGTCAAACCTCGTGGGTCAAAAAAGTCATATTCAATAGCATAGCCGGGTCTTGTGATATGAGCATTTGCAAAACCTTTGATGGTACGAACAAATTCAACTTGCACTTCATATGGTAAGCTCGTTGAAATACCATTAGGATAAACTTCCGTGGTGGTCAACCCCTCTGGCTCAACGAAAATTTGATGCGAGGATTTATCAGAAAAACGAACGATTTTATCCTCAATTGAAGGGCAATATCGTGGGCCAATCCCTTCAATCACACCCGCATACATCGGCGATTGATGAAGATTATCTCGAATAATATCATGAGTTTCCAAGGTCGTGTGGGTAATATGGCATGGCATTTGCTCAGGATGATGCGCCACATTCCCTAGATATGAAAACACAGGAAGCGGGGAATCCCCAGGCTGGATCTGCATTTGATTGTAATCCAATGACCGACCATCAATTCTTGGCGGCGTGCCCGTTTTTAAACGACCAACAGGTAGGCTTAAATCTCGTAGTTTATCCGCCAGCGCAATTGAAGGAGGGTCCCCAGCACGTCCTCCAGCATATTGCTTCATGCCCACGTGGATTTTTCCACCTAAAAAGGTCCCTACGGTTAGTACAATTGCTTTTGCGCGTAGCGTAAGCCCCATCTGTGTCCGCACGCCAAGCACACGGTCTCCTTCAATCAGAAGGTCATCTACAGCCTGTTGAAAAAGAGTAAGATGCTTTTGGCTCTGAAGTAGTTGCCTTATCGCTTGGCGATAGAGTACGCGATCGGCCTGCGCCCTGGTCGCCCGCACGGCGGGCCCCTTGGAGGCGTTGAGAATGCGAAATTGAATACCTGCCAAATCTGCTGCAACGGCCATAGCCCCATCTAAGGCATCAATTTCTTTCACCAAATGCCCTTTGCCTATCCCACCAATCGCAGGATTACAAGACATTTGTCCTAGTAAATCCATGTTATGGGTCAACAACAAAGTATCAGCACCCATCCGAGCCGCAGCTAAAGCAGCCTCTGTTCCCGCATGGCCACCACCGACCACAATCACATCGTAGTGTTTTTCAATATTCATAGAAAGACTTGGTAGATCACAAAAGGTGCAATTATACACTTTTTTTACATAATCCCCAATTTAATAACGAGAGGCTTCATCGTTACTTCTCGATTTTTGGTAGCGCCACATATACTGAGCCGGCATGATTGAGATCATTTGCCTCCAAGCCTGCTTGATACCCTTCACCCTTATAGACATCGACATGAGCTCCCATAATAGCGCCGCCTGCGTCTTGAGCCACGCACCATGAAGTTGCATTTTTGCAGCGATAGATAAAAGGCACCCCAATAGGAATAACTTTGTGATCTGTTGCACATGAAGAGTGGCTTGTTAGAGAAATATTTTCCGAACCATAAGGCCCGCCATTTTCCCTAGCAAAAAATACATAACTTTGATCTCTATTTCGCAAGTCGAAAGCTTTGTCAGAGTTTTGAAGGGTGTCTAGATAGTGACGAATGAGCTTTTCTGATCCAGCGCTTTGTTTGATTTTTTTAGAAACATTGCAGCGTAACTTTGTTTCATCATGACATTTAGGATCTTTAGCGCACCGCTCAATTGTATTAAGATTACCACCACAGGTTGGGTCTTGTGCGCATTGGACGATACGGCCAAGCATAGTGCGAGGCCTGCCATTAGCACCATCGTAATTGATATGAAATACTTTACCATCAAGCTTTAATGAACCAGAGCCTTGAAGCATTAGAAATGACGGATCATTCGGATCTTTAACGTAACCAATAATATATTTTGGATTTAAAGCCCCATGATCAATTTCGGCACGGTCTGGAGGTACAGAGTAATTGCCATTGCCATTTTTTAAACAAAATCCTCGCGCTATTTTAGTCAGCGGGTCAACCCCACAAAGAGGTGCTTTCAAATGATATTTTTTGCATTCCGACGCTACATTTACAACACCTGGATTACTATAGATTGGGTATAGAAAAGCACCGCCTCGTTTGGCATGCCCCTCAATGGCAGCAGGGGCGTAATAGGCTGTAAATTGGAATTCACCTTTTTTGAATCCCGCATGATTTTCAGGCCAACCATCACTTTTATACCAATCAAATTCGGTTTTGATGGTTGATAAGAATTTTTGGAAATTGCCACGGGCGGCTTTTGCAAGAGTAAGCATTTTTTTGTTTGTATTATAGCACCACTCCTGACGTTTAAATTGACGACCTGCTATAGTCACTGTCTGAAATTCACCATGGTGTTTATTACAATTTTCAATCTGATTGTTCAATGATCTGATAACTTCATCCATATTTCCAACAGGATTATCCAGCAGCAGTTCTGCTTGTGATATTTTATGAAATTTAAAACGTAATACCCCTGGCTCTTTGGCGGCCATTTTCTGTCTTGTGGTATAGTCCGCAAGCCTTCTAATATCTAAGCAATGCTGTATTGGATCAGATGGCAGAGCGGCTTGAGAGGTGATGTTAAAAGTAATGAGTGTAATAAGTAAAACCGATTGAAACATAGGTATCCTTTAACCGACAATGATTGAACATCGCGTCAATCTATCAAAAATATAGTCCGTGTTGACAATTGCTCTACAACGCCTACTTTAAAGATTATTAACACGCCAGATCACACTATGATAATAACAATATAATGGCAAATAGCACTTGGTACGATATTTATAAGATCATAAATTCTTACACCGATACTTGACGTTAAAGTGTGGGTTCATCAAGCGCTTCATCGCCAGATAAATCCGCAGCCCCTCTATCATCTGTTTTTCTATCAAAGAAACCACTTGAAGTAACTTGCGGGGATTGCACTGTAGATTTAAGACAATCTAAGGTCTGGGCAGATGATAAAAATGCTTCATATGCTAAATCGTCGCCCTCATCACTTTTTATCTTCCCAAGTGTAGGTAATGGTGCCAGTTCAGGGAATAGTGCATCAACTAATTTATGGGTCAAATTACCAAGTATAATGCCCGCAGAAAACACCGCCATACCAAAGCTAAACGGCAAACAGGTAAATGAGACAAAAATTAGCGGCGGCACCAAAAGCTCAATCAGTAAAGAGCGTATCACCTTTACTTTTTGATAATAAGCCAACTGCGCATGATAGTCAGAATCAGCCATTAATTGCCTCATCTCAAGATAGATCAGTTTTTTAATCGATGGATTTTCTTCAGTTTTAAATTGTTTTAAAAGTATCGAACATTCTTCTCTAGCTAGTCGCTTGCCTTCTGTGGTTTTAGCTATCTCAATATACCCGGCCACAGCTTCGCTTATCGCCGTTAAAAAAAAGCATAACGCAGCTCCCGATACACTTAATAGCATGGTTACCTCAGGTGCTAACACCCCTCCCGGGAGCAGGAAGCCACACATCAAGGTAAAGGCTAGTAGTAGTCCTGTCGCATAAGTCAAATCATTGACAAGCCCATACCATTTGTATTTGTATTCAAAATTACAATGCGCTTGGGCTTTAATAAGGTTATCCATTTCATGCTGTAACCGCTGAATAAGCTTGCCGTCTGTTCCTTCTTCTTCAAGACGAATTTTTTCTTCTAATAGTTCTCTATCTTTAATAAAACGCTGCTTTTCAATTTCATACTGGGTACTTTCTTCAACAAACCGCCAAATCGTCAAAAAGACATCCATCAATAATAGCACTGCTGTTAACACGTTACCCAAGTAGCC
This sequence comes from Legionella sp., assembly GCA_044233795.1. Taxonomy (GTDB): domain Bacteria; phylum Pseudomonadota; class Gammaproteobacteria; order Legionellales; family Legionellaceae; genus JBIIJL01. The sequence continues at coordinate 23,077 of JBIIJL010000030.1, forward strand.
TGGCCTACCCTCGCCACAAAGCCACAAAAAACAAGCCATGTTACCCGTTGCCCAAACAAAATCATTCAACAACGTAAACTTTCGAAGATCAATCTGGGTCGTGAACCGCTCACCAATGGGAATCTTCTGCTCATCTTCACTCATCCCCCAACCAGGAGCTGTGTGCTTCACAACCAAAAACAAATTAACGCCAAACCTTGTGTAGTAAAGCACCCAACTCATATAGCCTGTAATAGGCCCAGGTGCAGCTACCGCTTGCTGCGCTTGTTGTTT
>JBIIJL010000002.1:0-83490 GCA_044233795.1 Legionella sp.
GGCAAGCGTTCATCAAAGTGTATCTGAGTCAGCAAAAAGGCTACTGGCGAGTTACGGCAATCAAATTTTAGGTCGTCAGCTGGATGGAATGATTAGGACGCTTTCCAAGTGGCTTGATGCACAACCAGACTCGTCTCTAGAAGTCAAAACGGCCAAGCGTTGTTTGCGACGATTGATAGCGCCCCCTTACTTTTACACCGATCCATGCTCACAAGTATCGATGAAACAGCTTTTAGCCTTGTTTTGGATTGCTATTCATGATGATACGCGTCGCATAGGCACTTTAGATGATGCAAAATTACGTCTTATTGAGGGCCTTTATGAAAGTCAACGTGAGTACAATTTATCTGAAAAAGGAGTGGATGATGGCCGTGACGTGGATGAATCTTCTTGTCCCCCAGGTACGTTTAATAAAATGGTTGAGAAGGGGCAGGGAGTGCATCCTGACATGGTGATTAATTTTATTAGCATGGCTGGATTTTCTCTGAAACTTCCGTGGGTTGTGAGGGATGAGGCCATGGCTTATTTGAGAAGCGATCATGCTAACTCAAATCTTAGCTCATTGATTGAGGCGATTAAAGCCGATGGCAATGCCAATAGTGTTGGACCTATTTGGGCAGAAATTGAAGCTGTTGTTGCAGAGCGTATGTTTAATGAGTTTGGTTCCTTGTTTGGAAACGTTAGAACGAGCCGTCGGTTTGAGAGCGATATTGCAACTGGAGAGTTTTTGGCTTTGAATCCCGAAAATTTAATTGAATTAGACCGACTTATCGACCAAGTATCGCAAGATGGGGCGCGCGCAGCTAGAGGTGGGGGACGGGATGGATTTTTTACTGCGGCGACCCCTAGCGCTCAGGTTGAGAGAGATATTTCAGCCAAGGGGCATTGCCTATAAGTCGTGGAACTACAGAGAGCGACAAATCATTGCTCTGGAACAAAACCAGACTTTAGCTTTTTAAAAACAAGGGCATAAATGCCGTTAACAGCCCCATGACATTGCATTATTGCGTCAGTACAGTAAAATACTTACCATTATGGTGTAATAAAGCAATGTCGTATTGCTCTAGGAGAATTTAGATGCCTCATTTATCATTACAAAACAGACAATATATTGAAGCGTTGAAGAGTTGGTACCAATCGTTGCCCGAGGACGCAAAACGGTCTTTGCCACACAGGGTCAGTTTCGCAATACTTCAATACAAGAGTGACTCAGAGAATGAAAGCGTTCAGGCTCTGGAGCTCTGCAGCGCTTTTTTAAATGAGGCTGTCCCTATCAAACGACCGGCTTGTCTTGAAGTATTTGTTAACTCGTCATTGATGTTAGCTGTATATGAACTGAACCGCGCGGGGTTGCTAACTGGGGATGTTGCACAAGTTAATTTTGATGCCTTGGTAGGGCACCAATACCCGTTTTCGGTTGCTGTAGGCTTTGAGGTGCTTAACCGCGCGGGGTTATTAGCCGGGGATTCAGCGCAAGCTAATCGTGAAGCTGTGGCTGGACATCAAAACCCACTCGAGGTTGCCCGAGCCCTTGACCGACTTCACTGCAACGGCTTATTAACAGGGGATTCAGCGCAAGCTAATCGCGATGCTGTGATCCGGCACCAGAACCCAGACCAAGTTGCGGAAGCTCTTTTTGTACTTAGTAGCGCAGACTTGTTAACAGGGGATGCAGCGCAAGTTAACCGCGATGCAGTGGTAGGGCACCCAAGGCCGCATTCGCTTGCTCGAGCTCTTGAGCTACTTAACCACAATGGCTTACTAACTGGAGACTCAGCGCAAGCCAATCGACATGCTGTCGTGGCAGGATATGAGGCTGCTTTTGTCCTTACTCAGGTTCACCGTGCGGGTTTATTAACAGGGGATGCAGCGCAACTTAACCGTGATGCCGTGGTAGGGCTCCAATGTTTTTTCTGGGTTTCTCAGGTCCTTGAAGTGCTTCATCGCGCGGGGTTATTAGCTGGGGATTTAGCGCAGGATAACTTTGATGCTGTAGTCCATCACGAGGAAGCCCTAAATCAGATTTGTGTCGTCCTTGGCCTGCTTGACCACGCCGGCCTATTAGCAGGAGATGCGACGCAGGCCAATTTTGATGCATTGATTCTACATTCAGCCATCTTGACTCATGCTGAAATCACGGTGTTTTGTTCGAGAATCCCAACCCATCGTTTTACCCAAGCACAATTTGCTTCATTGATAGAGATTTGTCTGCAACACACAGACAACCCAGCTGCTGGTCGTAAACTTGTTGTTGCTCACATTAAGGATGAAATCCTGGACGTGAATGACTCCTCCGATGTGAGAGCGGTAATACTTGGTGGTTTTTTTGCTGATGCTGGTGGTAGAGCTAACCCTGACACTGATGCCGCCGATAGGCATTGCTGCCTGTAAATCGGGGAGTTACAAAGCGGAACAAATCATTAATCCGCAACAAACCTCGATTTTGGATTTTTTTGAAAGCAGGAACTTCAATGTCGTCTTTGCGATCAAAGTGATGCAAAAACACCAAAGTCCAAGCAAAGAGAATTCTCAGATCAACCCTAACAGTTTGTACATTTAAGTCATATAGACTAATATTTATACATAATCGTCGTCATCGTATGTCGCAACGGTGTATCGCTTTAGGAGAACTTAGATGTCTCATTTGTTAGAGAAAAACAGACAAGTTATTGAAAGACTGAAAGCGTGGTGCCAATCTCTGCCTGAGGATGCAAAGCGGTATTTACCACCTAGTGTAACTCCCGCGATACTTCAATACGAGAGTGGCTCAGAGAGCGAAAGCATTCAGGCTCTTGAGATCTGCAGGGTATTTTTAAATGAGGATGGTTCTATCAACCGAGGGTCTTTTCCTTCTTCTGAGGTTGAACTTGAAGCGTTTCTTGAATCGCAACTGCTTTCTGGTGCATATGAACTTAATTGCGTGGGGTTATTAACAGGGGATTCAGCACAGGCTAATTTTAATGCTGTGGCAGGACACCAAAATCCACGGCTGTTAGTTGTAGCTCTTGCGATGCTGAACCGCGTGGGGTTATTAACTGGGGATTTAGCGCAGGCTAATCGTGATGCCGTGGCAAGACACCAAGAGCCCTTCTTGGTTGCTGAAGTTCTTGGCGTGCTTAACCGCGCGGGCTTATTAACTGGGGCTGCAGCACAGCCAAACTTTAATGCTTTTGAAAGACAGCGAGACCCACGCGCAGTTGCCTCCACCCTGGGCTTTCTTAGCTACGCGGGCTTATTAACAGGAGATGCAGCGCAGGCTAACTTTAATACTTTGATTTTATACTCAGACATCTTATTTCACAATGTAACTCCTGGACTATGGTCGAGAATCCCCTCCCATCTTTTTACCCCTGCACGATTTACTGCATTGATGGAGATTTGCCGGGAACACACAGACAACCCAGCTGCTGGCCGTGCTCTTGTCATAGCTTATATCAATCGTGAAATACTAGGCATAAATGAGCCCGCTGCTGCTGAAATTCCAAGAATTAATGCCGGGCAAAGTACACATACTGCAAGCGTTCATCAAACTGTATCTGAGTCAGCAACAAGGCTTATGCTGAGTTACGGCAGTGAAATTTCAGATGATAATTTGGATGAAAAGATTAAGGAGCTCTCGACATGGCTCAATGCACAACCAGATTTGTCTCTAAAAGTCAGAAAGGCCAAGAGCTGCTTGCAACGACTGACAGCGCCAGATTACTCCTTCACCGATCCAAGCTCACAGGTCTCGATGAAGCAGCTTTTAGCCTTGTTCTGGCTTGCTATTCATGATGATACGCGTCTAATCGGTACTTTAGACGATGCAAAATTACGGCTCATTGAGGGTCTTTATGAAATTCAACGTGAGTACAATTTTTCTGAAAATGGAGAGGATAATGGCGCCGGCCGCGATATCCCTTGTTGTGCTGCAGGTGCGTTTAATAAAATGATTGAGAAGGGGCAGGGAGTGCATCCTGATATGGTTATTAATTTTATTAGTATAGCTGGATTTTCTCTGAAACTCCCGTTGGTGGTGAGGGAGGAGGCCATGGCATATTTGAAAAGCCGTGCTAGTTCAAACCTTGGTTTATTGCTTAAAGCGATTGAAGCAGAAGATAATGCCAACAGTGTTGGACCTATCTGGGCTGAAATTCAAGATCTGGTTGCAACGCGTATGTTTGAAGAGTTTGGCTCACTGTTTGGACACGATAGAACGAGACCTGGGTTTTGGACCGCTATTGGAGCTGGAGAGTATTGTGATTTAAATCCCGGTAATTTAAGTGAATTAAGCCAACTCATCGGTAAAGTATCGCGAGATGGTGGCGCTGTTACTGCAGGGGCGGCACCGGATGGATTTTTTGCAGCTACCCCCAGCCCTAAAGACATGATAGATGATGTGGACGACACACACCGTCCATAAATGTGTAGAGGATATGACCGCATGATGCGCAATAGTAGGTCTTGTTGACAATTTCGGTGACTTTACCGGGCTTATCTGTATGTTTTTTTAAGCCCTATTTTAAAACTACACCAAAGCGCTCTACCAAATATCTTTACCTGATAGAGAGATTCCCTAAGAGATGTTTGGCGGTCATTGTCGCGGCCGCTATAGAGATGATTAAAACTAGGTTGAATTTTTATATCAGGAATACTGACTAATATTGATTTCAACATTTCTACCATCAAATGCTTAGCTAATGTTTTTCCTAAGCAGATTCGTCTTCCTGCCCCAAAGACCAGTCCCTCAAATGGATTTTTCAAATCAGGATCCAACCAAGTTTGGGGGTCAAAGGTAGTATTCTGAATAAACTCATCGATAATTAGAATTACTTGTGTGCCTGCTGGATAGCTTTTATTCCCAATGATCATCTCAGTACAGAGTTCTCTTTCTAGGATAGGAAAAGGGTGCTTAAGTCGAATGGACTCCATGATTATCGCATTTAAATAGGTACCATCGTCCTCTATGGCCTTTTTACGCGTAAGAAAATACAACGGCAGATCTGCCCGTAAAAATACGAACACTGACGCCATAATATCGCTGACATTAATTTGTGGTGATAAAATAAATGGCTGTGAAAACACAGACAACCACAAAACCGGATCTCTTAGGTGATGATCATCTGCGAAACCAGTACCATACCTCGATGCCCTAATCACTTTAATTAAACGCTCACAAAAAGCTTTCTTTATTTGAGGATCCCCCGCACCCTTTAACGCAATTTCCTTTCGCCATTCAATGGATGCTTTATAGAAAAGTATTTCATCTTCTGGGTCAATCTTATGCTCAAATAGAATTTCATACATTACCCTTAGCGTAATGCGTGATACTTGTTCTGCATTCAAAACCAGTGATTGATCAAGGCTCATATCATCTGCTAGATCTTGAATACAAGAGGTCATGTACGATGAAATATTCTCTTTCCAACGAAGTGTGCGAAATACCTGACAGCAATTTATTGAAAGCGCTTTCCAACGCTCGCCATCTTCTGATTCAATAGAATAAATTGGCCGCCATGCTGGAATTGCAAAAAGATGCTCGACAAAAGATCCTTTGACGTCAGAGTTTGCCAAAACAGCCGCACAAAGTGTTGGATCATTATCTAAAATTACAACTTGCTTTCTCTGTAACCATCCACAAATCTTTATAAAAAATCGGCGCAGTTTGAAGGCGCCACCACCATAGCGAATAAGCGAAACTGCTTGCATGAAACACGCCCTAAAACTATTTTTGAGTAGAAAAAATCTATCCAGCTGCAGACCATTTTAATCCCAAAATAGAACCTATTAGGATCATCAAAAAAATGCTGCGACTCATTGTTACTGGATCTTTGAAAAATATCATGCCAATAATGGCTGTGCCAAAGGCGCCAATACCAGTCCAAATTGCATAAGCAGTACCCAAGGGGATGTCAGCTAACGATTTGTTTAAGAAGTATAAGCTTAAAATACATGAGATACTGAACCCAATCGTGTAGGGGAGTGAAGAGAAATTGTCAGAAAGCTTCATGCATGATGTGAAGCCAATTTCAAAACAGCCCGCAAAAACTAACGCTAACCAACTGTTCACATGTGCTCCTTGGATGTGTTTTACACGGCAATGGGTGCTTTAATGGGCGGATGACATTCATAATCGATAAATTCAAAATCTTCAAAACGGTAGTCAAAGAGGGACGCTGGTTTTTGCTTAATGACAAGCTTAGGTGCATGTTTAGGTTCTCGTTGCAGTTGTAATTGCGCCTGTTCCAAATGGTTCAAATACAAATGACAATCGCCTCCCGTCCATATAAATTCATCTACTTCAAGATCACATTGTTGCGCCACCATGTGTGTGAGCAAAGCATATGATGCAATATTGAAAGGAACGCCCAAGAATATATCTGCAGAGCGTTGATACAGTTGGCAAGATAGGCGATTGTTAGCTACATAGAATTGGAACAATGCATGGCAAGGTGCTAGGGCCATTTTGTTGAGCTCGCCAACGTTCCAAGCTGAAACTATCAATCTTCTTGAATTAGGGTTGGCTCTGATTTCTTGAATAAGATTGCTTAGTTGGTCAATTTCTCGGCCATCGCGGGCAGGCCAGCTGCGCCACTGTCGCCCATACACGGGTCCAAGTTCACCATGCTCATCTGCCCATTCATCCCAAATAGAAACACCATTTTGTTTCAAGTAAGCGATGTTAGTGTCGCCATTTAAAAACCATAACAGCTCGTGAATAATGCTTTTTGTATGTAGTTTTTTGGTGGTTACCAAGGGAAAGCCTTGAGATAAATTAAAGCGCATTTGGTAGGCGAAGACTGACAAAACGCCAGTGCCGGTTCGGTCGCCTTTGTTAACGCCATTTGCTAATACATGCTCAAGAAGGCCGAGGTATGTTTTCATGTCTTTTACTCCACCAAAGTAGTCCTCCGAGCAGCAGCATCGGAATAGAAAGTAGTTGCCCCATTGAGAGCTTTTGAAACACAATGAACCCAAGTTGGGCGTCAGGTTCTCGAAAGCACTCAATGATAATTCTAGATACAGCATAACCGATTAAAAAGATTCCTGAAACTGTTCCCGCTGGACGTGGTTTTCGAGCGTACCACCATACAAGAATAAATAACCCTATGCCCTCAAGCCCGGCCTCATAAATTTGCGAGGGATGTCGGGGAAGATGATCGGCATTTGGGAAGACCATTGCCCATGGGACATCGGTGACTCTGCCCCATAATTCTCCATTAATGAAATTTCCGACGCGCCCTAAGCCTAAACCTACGGGGATTAATGGGGCTAAAAAATCACTCACTTCCCAAAAGGGTTTTTTGATTTTTCTGGTAAAGAAAACGAGTGAGATGAGCACCCCAACCAGTCCTCCATGAAATGACATCCCACCTTCCCACAGTTTGAAGAGAGATAGTGGATGGTCAAACCAATATTGAGTATTGTAAAATATCATGTAGCCTACACGACCACCAACGATGACGCCGAGTGCTGCATAGAAAATGAGATCACCAATTTGCTCAGACGTCCAATCAAGATGATAATGCTTGGCACGCCAGTGCGCTAGAAAAAAAGCAAACAAGAATCCTAAAAGATACATCAATCCATACCAATGAACGGCAAGTGGACCCAACGAAAATGCTATTGGGTTCATGTGCGGGTAAATCAACATAACATTACCTCAATTAAGTTTTATTTCCCTGCCCTGATTAAACCACCCAGCCCAAGATCTTCGATGGTTTTTTGTAAGTACAGGCGAATTTCAGCAGGATGCTCGAGTTCCAGTACATCAGAGAGTGCTTTTCGAGCAAGTGCTATGGTCATGCTACGAACAACCCACTTAATGCGTGGCAGGCTTGATGAGTTCATGCTTAGGGTATCAAAGCCTATGGCAAGTAATAAAATGACGGCAAGTGGATCGCTTGCCATCTCCCCGCAGATGCTCACCTCTACCCCTTGGGCGTGTCCTCCTTCTACTACTTTGATCAATGCTCGAATCATGGCAGGGTGTAGTGCATCATAAAGGCCTGCTACTCGAGCATTGTTTCTGTCAACTGCTAGAAGGTATTGGGTAAGATCATTGCTACCCACAGATAGAAAATCAACGCGTTTGGCTAGTTCTCGTGCCTGATAGATAGCTGCGGGCACTTCAATCATGACACCGAGTTGCGGTTTAACGATGTCACAACCTTCTTCAATGAGCTCAGCATAGGCCTTGTCGATGAGATAAACCGCTTCGTCTACTTCACTTAAGGACGTTATCATCGGCAGCATGATTCGCAAGTTATTTAGCTCTTGATTGGCACGCATCATTGCGCGTATTTGGAGCAAAAATACTTCCGGGTGATCAAGCGTGACGCGAATGCCCCGCCATCCTAGGCAAGGATTTTCTTCCTCAACGGGGAAATAGGGTAAAACTTTATCGCCACCAATGTCTAATGTGCGCATCGTGACACTTCGTGGTGCAAATGCTTTGAGTATTTGGCGGTAAATGATGTGCTGCTCATCTTCAGAGGGAAAGCGATCACGGCTCATGAAAGGAATTTCAGAGCGATAAAGCCCAACCCCTTCAGCGCCCACACTCATGGAACGTCCTGCATCCATGGCAAGGCCCGTATTGACTTGAAGCGATACACGATAGCCATCGGCTGTTTCTGCAGGTTTGTCTCTTAAGCTTTCCAAGCTCTGATTGAGTTGGTCTTCTTCTTGCATCAAGAGTTTATATTCTGCTACCAATGCTTTTGGTGGGGAAATAAACACATGACCATAATATCCATCAACAATGATAGCTCGTCGAGACAAATATTCAATTTTAAGTCCCCGCACACCCATCACTGTTGGGACACCCAAAGCACGGGCGAGAATAGCTACATGTGAATTGTTCGCACCCTTCGCTGATACGACGCCAGCAAGCTGCCCTTCAGGGACTTCAGCTAAGGCTGCGGCTGTAATTTCATCACCGATAAGGATAGTGCGCTTGGGGTAGTCTATTTCCTCAAGCAAAGAAGACTGTAATTGGGCGAGGACTCTGCGACCAATATCGCGAAAATCACTGGCTCGTTCGCGTAGATAATCATCTTTCATGTTCTCAAATTGCAGGACATGGCGTTTGATGACTGAGGCAAGAGCGGCTTCTGCAGAGAGTTGTTCGCCTCTAATTTCCTGTTCAACCTCCATCCCCAAACTATTTTTGTCAAGAATGTGCAAATAAACATCAAAAAGAGCATGCTCTTCTTCTTCAATATGGGTTTTCATGCGACGCCCTAATCGTCGCATATCATCTCGCGCGGTATTCAGTGCTTCATGGAATAGCGCGACTTCTTCTTCGATATCTTCAGCAATCTGGCGCGGAACGGCATCAATATCTGCTGGTGGGTAAACGACGACACCAGTACCCATGGCGACACCTGGTACACTGCCAATGCCTGTCAAAGCGATTTGTACGATATCGTGACCACCGGTTGGGTTAGGTTGGGTTAGATTGGCCAATTCGCCTGTAGCCTCAGCATGTGCAATGATGCCCCCCAATTGTGCGGCTAAGGTAATTAAAAATGCTTCTTCTGCATCATCAAAACAACGTTCTTCAATTTGTTGTACAGTAAGAACGCCATAGAGTTTTCGGTGTTGGATAATTGGTACACCGAGAAAAGCTTTAAGCTTGTCCTCTCCTAACAAGGCGTTGTGATAAAAATCGGGATGAGCTGGAGCATTGTTGATGTTGATGGGTTCTTCGCGGCGCCCCACAAGGCCAATTAAACCGCTATCGAGTCCAATGCGCACCCGAGATTCTGCTTCTTTGTTCAAACCATTGGTGGCAATGAGTACATATTCAGCATGCTTGTCGTCAATGAGGTAGACTGAAACAGCCTCGGCAGCGACAGCTTCGCGAACGTGATCAACCAGTGTTGCAAGAGCATCTGTTAGATAGCTTGCGGTTGTGACATCTTGAACGATTCGTTTTAATATCTTTAGCATGTAGATCGTATGTATTTATCGACCATGATGACCTCTTTTTTTGTGCCACCCCATAGGTGCACGGCGTTTTTTTAAGAATTGATCAAGCTCTTTTAAGGCTTGTGCATACACTTGTTTTTTAAAAAAAATGACTTGGTTTTGAGGTTCGTCGTAATCTATCCAACGCCAACTATCAAATTCAGGTGAGTCACAAAGATCAAGTCTGACCTTTTGTTCGCTGGCAACGAGCTTTAACAGAAACCATTTTTGCTTTTGACCGATGACTAAAGGATCGCTGCCTTGACGTAAATATTGCTTTGGGAGCTTGTATTTAAGCCAGCGTTTTGTAACGCCCAAAATTTCAATGTCTTGGCGCTCTAGGCCAATTTCCTCGTGCAACTCACGAAACATGGCAACTTCTGCCGTTTCACCAGTGTGAAGTCCCCCTTGAGGAAATTGCCAAGCGTCATGACCGTGTCGCCTGCCCCAAAATACCCGACCAGAATTGTTGACTAAAACAATCCCAACGTTCAACCGGTAGCCGGCTTTGTCAATTACCATGATTTTATTGCTTACACCAACGCAGTTATCTGTTGATTTTTTCACAAAATACAAGACTTTGGCAATTAAAACTCTAGTCATTTGCAATATAAATTCAAAGGCTTGGTTTCGTTTCTTGCTTTTTCTTCACTAGAACGGTTTTAATGTCGTCAATCTTCATCAAATGCATAGGTCATCATGATATGAACAAGCGCATCCTCATTATCAATACTGGTGGTACGATAAGTTGCATCAAGACAAAATATGGATATACCCCACAGCCCGGGTATGTTGCTAAAGCTTTGGCTGATATCCCTGCATTATCGCATCAAGACATGCCAGATTATGTTATCAAGGAATATGATCCCTTGCTTGATTCATCTAACATGACAGTGAATCATTGGAATCAAATCGCACAAGACATCGCCAGTGAGTATCAGAATTATGATGGATTTGTCGTTTTTCATGGCACTGATACTATGGCCTATACTGCTTCAGCATTATCTTTTATGCTCGAAAATCTGAGCAAGCCCGTAATTTTTACAGGTTCTCAAATTCCTTTGTCAGAGGTTCGAAATGATGCTGTTGAAAACGTTATTACTTCATTTTGGCTTGCTGCACATGAACCTATCAACGAAGTGTGTGTTTATTTTAATCAAAACCTGTTGCGTGGTAATCGAGCTGAGAAAGTGAGTGCTCAGCAATTTAATGCTTTTGACTCCCCTAATTTTCCTCATTTGGCAAATATAGGAATATCCATTGAGTTACATCAGCATCTATTGCTTAAGCCCAAGAAACAAGCGTTTTATTTGCAAACCATTACGCCTCATTTTATTGCCAATTTTAGGTTATTCCCTGGATGTGCCTCAGAGGTATTGGCCTATATTTTACAACAGCCTTTGGCTGGTTTGGTGTTAGAAACTTATGGTGCTGGAAATGCGCAAAACAATGATCCAGCATTCTTAATGCTTTTAGAAGATGCCGTAAAGCGCGGCGTTGTTATTGTTAATTGTTCGCAATGCCAGCATGGACGGGTAGAAATGAACCAATACGCGACAGGTTTCACATTAAAAAAAGCAGGGCTAATCAGTGGGTTCGATATGACACCTGAAGCTGCACATTGTAAGCTTATGTATTTATTAAGTAAGTATCAGGATGTAGATAAGGTCAAAGCTCTTATGGAAACAGAGCTCTGTGGCGAGTTAAATGTTTTGTAGATGGCGGTTACGTCTATTCCTTCCTCGACTTTGGCTTTCTGGGTTTTTTGTCTGCATTAGGCTCATCCTGTGCGGCGGGTTGGAACATAGACATAGGGCTAACAAGCCCAGGTTGTGGGCTTGCTCTTAAAGGTATGTCGATTGAGTGCGAAGGGACACTCTCTGAGGCCGTTAAAGTTGAAGGGAAGGTAGCTGCTGCCTCACCCTCAGCTAAAGGATCTGATGAGGCTACCTCTGCTTTGTGTTGGGAAACCAGAGGTGCCATGAGTGAAGATACCCCGCTGGGTTTTCTCAGGGCTTGTCTGGAGAGTTCAGCAGCTTCTATGGCGCTTTTAGCTTGTTGCATGCAGGTATTTAAAAAACCATGGCTTGGACCTAATACCGGTATTTTAAATTCAAGCTGTTTTCCTAGAGTGATTGATGGATCATGTTTTCTGCATAACTCTTGATTGTTAAGGATTACCTTGTCAATCATTTCGATAACAATTACATATTGACACTCGCTGAGGTTGGGTAGGGCTTGATTAAGCCAGGACAGTTTTTTTTCACATTCTTCACGAGCATCCTGGACTATTTTCCCCTTTTCTAAGCTCAACTCTGACGGGGTGAATAAAAGTGTTTTTTTAGCCATGCGCGCAACTACAGACTCAAAATGTGCATCAGCTACTTTTTTTGTGTCATAAAGTGCTAGGTAATAGTAGAAAGTGAATGAGGGATCAGCCGAATCTTTGATATTGAGTAGTCTAAGCTTATCAATTGTTGTATAAACTTCACTTAGCAATGCCACAACACTGTGCATTTCAGGACCAAACGTTCCCTCATTGAGTTTTCTTGCATCACTTGCCTCTCGAGCTTGATATCGAGAACTGTCTACAAGTGTTGTGAGCGCAGTGTATGTTCGAGAGTCATCAGTATCGTCTGTAAATGTCTGCAATGCTTTCAATAGATTTTCAAGAATTTCGCGTTTTGAAGCAGATAGCTCAAGATCTCGCCCAAACCCAATTTTCGATAGCATAGTGTTAGTTAATGATTGATCAGCTGCGGTGGAGCGTTCGCTGATGACTCGTAGATAGTCAGGGAGAAGTTCTTGGCAAACTTTAAGAAAAATGGTCATGGCACTATTCCTCAGATCAATTTTTTTTTATCATATCAATAAATGATGTGATTGCAATATCAACACACACTGGCTATATCATTTTCAGATTACAAATAAAGCGTGCCATACTTTTTGGCAGCATAACAACAAGGAACAACGAATCGTTATGTCTTTACATATTGTTATTTTGGCTGCAGGCCAAGGCAAACGCATGAACTCTAATACACCAAAGCCTTTATTTAAACTTGGTGGTAAAGAAATGCTCAGGCGTGTGGTAGAAACGGCGCAAAAGTTTAAGCCAGAAGCAATTCATGTGGTGGTTGGTTATCAGTATCGAGAAATTGAAACGGCCTTGTCAACTTTACCAGTGAACTGGGTAATGCAGTCTGAGCGCTTAGGTACAGGACATGCTCTTCTTCAAGCCTTACCGAATATTCCTCAAACCAGTCAAGTGCTGGTTTTATCTGCAGATGTTCCGTTGATCGCGGTGGATACGTTATCAGCCTTAATCAAGCAGGCGAGCGAAGCTGTTGAAAAAACCATGCCTTTGGTTTTGCTCGTAGCAAAAGTCCCTGATCCTAAAGGGTTTGGCCGTATCTTGCGCGATGACAACGGTCAAGTTATTTCTATCATAGAAGAAAAAGATGCAGATGAAAAACTTCGGCAGTGCAATGAAATATACAGTGGGATTTGTATTGCTCAGGCCCGCGATTTTATGCGTTGGCTGCCACAAGTTGGGTCAGACAATGCTCAAGGTGAGTATTATCTAACGCAGGTGATAGCGCTGGCTGCTACTGAGGGTTTGCCGGTGGTCGCCATATCTGCTGTAGATCCCTTTGAAGTTTTGGGCGTCAATGACCGATTGCAATTAGGGCAACTTGAGCGACATTTGCAATATTCTCTTGCCAAGGAGCTCATGATCCAAGGGGTCTCAATCGCTGATCCACTAAGGATTGATATACGTGGTGAGCTTTGTTGTGGTAAAGATGTCTTTATCGACATCAACTGTATATTTTCGGGCAGCGTTGTGATTGGTGATGAATGTATCATTGGTGCAAATGTTAGTTTAAATCATGTGACATTGGGCAAAGGTGTTCAAGTTTTATCTAATAGTGTTTTAGAGCACTGTAATATAGGAGACGAATGTGCCATTGGTCCTTTCGCCAGGCTACGGCCTGGTACAGAGTTAGCTCAAGGGTGCAAAATTGGAAATTTTGTTGAAACAAAGAATGCCAAACTAGCAAACAATAGCAAAGCCAGCCACTTAAGTTACTTAGGTGATGTGATGGTTGGTAAAGACGTAAATATTGGGGCAGGGACTATCACTTGTAATTATGATGGTGTAAACAAATACCAGACAGTGATAGGTGATGGGGTATTCATTGGTTCAGATTCTCAATTGATAGCGCCGGTCGTTATTGGCGATAATGCAACTATTGGTGCTGGAAGTACGATATGTAAAGATGTGCCCGCAGGCGAGCTTACTTTGACTGAAGCTAAGCAAAAAACAATTTATGGATGGCAAAGACCCAAAAAGGACAAGTCTCAATGATCTATCATTATTGAGCAGGACCACCGATTTGTGAATCACCAACGGGATGAGAGGGGTTAAGGCATTTCACTCCGCTGAAGCTACCTTGACAGGAATTGAATTGCATCATATGTTGCAAAAAAATCAGCACACCCAATCAAGCAACATGACTATTTTCGAACAATTCTACAGTCTTGCAGCATAAGTTTGTCCAAAATAAAACTGACCATCGTTCGTGAAATCATTTGAGACACAGCCTTACTGTGTTTATATTGAATTTTTTATGATACTATTGTCGAATATTCGGTCACGAAAGGTTAATCATGGTCTCTACAGTTGTAATTGTTGGGGGTGGGCCCATAGGCCTTGCTCAAGCCTGGGGTATTAAAAAATTAAATCCAGCACTTGATGTGGTTGTCTTGGAAAAGTATGAGCAATATCAGCGTAAACATACGCTAATGATGCAACATAAAAAATTAGAATATTTAATGCAAGTAACAGGAGCTTTAGAAAATTCATCATTATTAGCTCTTTTGCATCAACTTCAAAAGGATCCTCATATTCGAACGACCTCCTTAGAGGAGGTATTTAAATCAGTTGCCATGGACAGTGGGGTTAAAATAATCCATGAAGAAATAAAAGCCGAGACTATTGATGAGCAATTATTTGAACGCTTTTCAGATGCTTGTTTAATCATCGGTGCGGATGGTACTCATAGCGTTATTAGTCACACCTTATTTCCTCAAGGGAACCAAGTTAAGCATGAATTTGATTACGTGTTGCAATTACGCTATGAAATGAATGGTGAAGAAAAAGCCGAGTCCATCAGTTCATTGGATTTTTATCAAAGCATGGCACGCCAGGGATTGGTTGCTAACGAATATGTTGGACATTTTGAGGATGGCAAAACTCCGGTAACCTTGCAGATGATGATTTCAAAACAGGATTTTGAAGCCCTACGGGAGGCGACATCCAAAAATCCATTAAAGCCTTTTGCAGCTGCGAGTAATGAAAGGCTTGAACAGCACCGCCTCGTTGATCTTCCTGAAAAACTGAGTAAATTTATAAGTGATTACCTGACGGCTAAACTTAAATCCTGCCAGCAAAGAATGGATTCTATCGATCGAGAATCCATTCGTGTGAGCGTGAACGAGGCGCCAGCAACCCACGCCAAACAAGTGTTTTATTTTCCACCGCGACATGAGAATGTAGCTGTTACTCTCGCAGGAGATGCGGGTTTGGGACTTTCCTACTTTAAAGGATTAAATGCAGGCCTTGAGTCCACGGCAAGATTTTTAGCAGATTTGAAGCCTGTTCTTCAAGATGGTCTTAAAAATAAACAGGAACTGACGAAAGCCCTCCAGTCTTATCAAACTTGGTTTGTAGAGGATTACTCACCCAAAAAAGTAAGAGAAGTATCTGAATATAGTACATGGAGAATAAGAAGTGCTATGAGAGCGTTCGAAATAGCCCGGTATTTTAAAAATGCATCCGTGGGGGACGATTCTTTTGATAAAACATCCATTGTTAAAGCCTATTTTGATTTGCTAGCTCAAAATCCATCCGCAGACTTTAGAAAGGGAAATGAATTACACCTTTTTCCTCATCGTGGTTATGATCCAGTTAAACTAGGACAATGGGAATATATACCTATACAACATACGCTCAGAAAAATAGCTAAAATTTTTGTCGATTACTTTAAACCCTATAAGTCCAGCTTTCAATTTCGACAAGACATGAAGCAACCGCTCGTTGGGCTGGCTAATGTAGGCAATGGAACAGCCAAATTGATCATGGGTATTTTGAAATTAGATGGTTGGCGTCTTCTCGATGGTCTCTTTAACCTCGGGAGGGGGCTCATAGAGATCATATTGACTCCCTTGGCTTGGTTCATAAAGCCCATGACTCGAGGGATTGCTACGCTTATACGTGGGAATATCAGCATAGAAAAAAACAAAGGAATTCAGAAGCTAGCACATACTGGCCAGGACTATTTACATAGTATCAGTCAAGATGCCGAGGACATTTCTTCACCAAATAAAGTATATGCTCTGCTGGCACTCTCTGAAGATATACATCGTAAATTTGATAAAGCAAAAAGAAGAGGTCAAAATACCCAATTGGAATTGGAAGAGCACGCACGATACAGTGAGGTAAAAACATCCAGTAAACTCACTCAAACCGTGCTAAGAAATTATTTCTCGCTCTTTTATACGCCCAAAGAAACGCCTTCAATGACAGACCGTGAGCAATGTGATCTCAATACAGGAGTTATTTCTTGAGTTGACCGTTGATTTCGATAGCCAATTGGGTGCGTATCTTTCTTGCCAAGATGGTTAACGCGCAAATAGCCGTTGAAAGAGCTGGCAGCGCACTAAGTCTAAACGAAAGAGTGCAAAGAACTGATGCGGGGGGATTTTGCCGCATGCGCTATTTTTGGCCTAGCAATTGCTGGCAGTGTTGAAGATAGCTTTGTTCATCTGGTGCGACTTGGTCACGCTGTGCTTGCCATAAACAAAATGCGAACTGCTCCATCATTAAATGCTCTACGGTGCTGAGATCCTGATATTGCGTGAGTAATTGTTGGTAAATTGAAGCTATCCCTTGGGGACGATTCGTTTTGACTTGATCACGTATGGCTAGATGTAAACCTAGGTGCAGAAATGGGTTGGCTTGTTCAGTGTGAGAAGGGAATACCAGATCTTCTAAAGGCGTTGTTAATTCTAAGAGGGGATGATATTCAGGATGAATGAGAATCACATCAACAAGTTGTTGTTCAAGGGGCTCAAGCAGTTGGTTTGCTCTGAATTTGGCCCAACTGGTATAAAATAATCTGCGAGTGTCTTGTATATTAGTACTATAAAACATTGTGCTCATAGGGCTTGGGTCATCTAGGGAGCAATTCTATCGCATAGCATCAGTTGGTCACAATTGGTTTATGGAAGTTCCCTAGATGAGGGAAAGTAAAATGCACATCAATCCCAGGTAATTCAAAGTACTCGAGCCCTACAGCGCAGCTCCCACATAGCCCCTAGTACCCTAATAGCTATTTTGTTGACAAGCATGAACAATTTATGCGATATTTCTTTTGCGAGGTTGGACTTGCTATGTGTCATTCCACTGGGTCAATTGGCGACACACCGATTGGCCCTTTCTATTGCCAGCATATTTATCAATATTGACTTAATGCAAGCTTGGCGCTCATGACCACCATCAAAACCCCACTAAAAAATTCTATAAGTCGCCAGGCACTTGCACGTGAGATAACGTTAGAAAAATAATATGCGGAAAAAGTCAGCGCACTAAACCACACAAGGCTTGAGCTGACTACGCCCAGGAGGAAAATATGTTCCTGACCCGGAAATTGCCCACTGCCACCGCCAATCAAGATCAATGCATCAATCACCGCATGTGGGTTTAGTAAACTAAATCCTAATGCTAAGAAAATAATTTGTCGTCGGGTGGTGCGGTTTTGTTCTTTTTCACTTGGAGGAGGAGCCGATGATAGTGCGCTTTTTAGTGCACAACACCCATAATACAGCAGAAAAGCGACGCCAAACCAAATCATCGAGGTTCTAAGATATGTTTTAGACTCGAGCAGGTCCTTAAGACCTTCGACGCTGGCAGTAATAAGGATAAGATCACTAAAAAAACAGACCATTGCAGAAAGAATGACATGCTGGCGAAGTGAAGCTTGGCGAATTAAGAATATATTCTGTGGCCCTAATGCCATGATCAATGATAGACCAAGCAAAAGGCCGTTGATATAAATTGGCATAATTCACACCCGAAAAAGAGAACGAGCGCCATTGTACCAAATATCGTTCAAAAACACAACATTTTGAAAAACAAATGAACGATAATGATTTGAGCTTGTTGATATATATGGACTCTAACAGTATGAATTTAGATGTCGATAAAAATTTGGTCATTCTCAACTTTAGTTCTATAAACGCAGAGCTCCTTCGGTGAGGAAATTTTACCCAACAAAGCACCGATCCCAGCTGGCCAAGGCGACCAACATTTTACCTTGCCGGTAATCAAATCAAAGGAGCTTTTATGAAAGGGACAAACCAATTCACCTTCTTCAGTAATCTTCCCTTTGGCTAAGGGGAGTTTTAGATGTGGGCACTGAGATTGTACTGCATGAACTTGTTCTTCATGCCAAATAAAGAGAATTTTATGCCCCTCAATCACAGAGGTTTGCCGTTCTGCTTGTTGTAATTGTGCTAAGCCAAGAGCTTCTTTCCACGCCATTGATTTTCCTTAATATTTAAAGCCGAGAGACGCATCATATCAGCCATAGTATGAGAAGTCAGTATTGCTCGAATGGATTTTAAATCTTTGATATTGCATGTTTTACCGGAGGGGGTATAAAATGCACTGTTTAGTTGACCAGGCAGTGGTTACCCAATGTATTGAAGTTAAGGAGGGAGCGTGCGCTCTTTGTTAAGAAGCACTGCAGGTGCGTTGTATTTACTCATAACGTTACTGGCAATGTTAGGACCATTACAAGCAGCAGACTTGGTAACTTCGAAAATGGAGCCATTGCTTGATGGGTACTATCCCGCCTATCCGCCAACCACGGCGAAAGAATATCCAGAAAAAATGGTTAAGCACGGTGAATATCTAGCCAAAATGGGGGATTGTATCGCTTGTCATACAAATGTTAAAGGTGGTACGCCAGCGTTTGCTGGGGGGTTGCCAATTGAAACACCCTTTGGCACATTTTACAGTCCGAATATCACGCCTGATAAAAAAACAGGCATAGGAAATTGGACTGAGGCTGATTTTATTCGCGCCCTCAAAGAGGGTCGTGATCCCAAGGGGCGCAATTATTTTCCCGTATTCCCTTATGTATATTTCACCAATATCAGTGATGAAGATGCTCGGGCACTATATGCATATTTTATGAGTATACCTGCAGTTGACCAAGAGAATAAATCTCTTCCTTTTCCGTTTGATCTTCCGGGTGCTCGTATGAGTTTGTGGGGTTGGAATTTATTGTTCTTCTTCCCTGAGTCTACATACAAATATAGCATTTCAGAATCGCCAGAATGGAATCGTGGGAAGTATATTGTTGATGGTTTGGGGCACTGCAGTATGTGTCATACACCGCTAAATATGTTTGGCGCACCCAAACGACGCTTTTACTTAACAGGAGGTTTCGTTGATGGTTACTGGGCTCCCAACATTACACAATATGGGCTTCATACGGCTAATCATCTAGAAGTTGCAGATGTATTCGCCCAAGGGCAGTTGATCAACAAAGCGGGCCGAGTATCAGGGCCTATGGCCGAAGTGAACCACAATAGCTTGGGGTATCTAACTAAAGAAGATCAGATGGCAATTGCCACCTATCTAAAAACTGTGGTGAGCGAGGAGCCTTTGGGTATTTCACCTTCGACAAACCAGCCATCACTAAAACGCGGCAAACAAGTCTATGTTCATGCTTGTGTAATATGTCACCAAGAAGGCATCATGACTGCCCCTCGAATTGGGAATGGTGCAAATTGGTACATGCGTTTAACGTCAAGTGGGCTAAATGGTTTGTACCGCCATGCAATATATGGATACAACAGCATGCCGGTTAAAGGGGCGTGTGTAACGTGTTCGGATAACGATATCATCGCTTCAGTTGATTATATCCTTGAAAAGTCACTATCTCGCTCCCAATGGTTAGATTTAAAATCAGGTGGGGCTAAAAAATTCCCATCAAATGGCAAAGACATATACAATGAAAATTGTGCTGCTTGCCATGATGAAGGCAAACTTGGGGCGCCCAAAATTGGAGATAAAATCGCATGGAAGCCTCTAATCGCCCAGAATATTGATGTGCTCGTTGAGAACACAATAAACGGCAAGCACCACCCGAAAAAAGGTAGTTGTGAGCAATGCACGACCGGTGAGGTAATGGATGCGGTGAAGTACATTGTCAGCCGCTCTAAAGCTGAAGGTAATTATTCGCTTTGGTAAGTCTCAAAGGGCTTTTATTCGTAGGGTCAACACGAGCTTTCAATAGCTACAGAATGAGGTGAGAACGGGGATGTTTAACAAGTTAAATGCCGGCAAGATGGCAGCGTTGCTTTTAATGTTACTGTCAACTGGCCGGGCTCTAGCAGCGGCCGATGGCTGGCAAATGAATATGTACAGAGGCGTGACGCCTTTGAGCAAAGACATGTATGATTTGCACATGGTTGCTATTGTTATCTGTGCTGTTATTGGCGTTGTGGTTTTTGGTGTAATGTTCTATGCGCTTTTCCATCACCGAAAATCTAAAGGTCATACACCGGCTACTTTTCATACCAATACCCGCTTAGAGCTTATCTGGACTTTGATACCGTTTCTGATTCTTGTTGGGTTGGCTATTCCTGCAACTAAGGTTTTAGTGCGTCTTGAAGACAGTTCGCAATCTGATGTAACCATTAAGGTCGTTGGGTATCAGTGGAAATGGCAATACCAGTATTTAGATCAGGGTATTAGTTTTTTTAGCAATTTATCTACACCCTATGCACAAATTCATAATCAACAACCCAAGGGTGAGTGGTATCTCTTGGAGGTTGATAACCCACTGGTTTTGCCCATCAACAAGAAGATTCGGTTTATCGTGACCTCTAATGACGTGATTCACTCATGGTGGGTACCAGAACTGGGAGTGAAGCGCGATGCTATACCAGGATTTATGCATGAGTCATGGGCGCGCATTGAAAAGCCAGGGATCTACCGCGGACAGTGTACTGAGCTCTGTGGTATCAATCACGGGTTTATGCCCATTGTGGTAAAGGCGGTTACCGAAGATGAGTTTAAGGCCTGGGTGAGTACTCAAGTAAAAGCGGAAGATAAATACGATTTAACTGAAGCAAAAGTTGCCGACCAAAGAACGCTAACTCGACAAGAATTGATGACACTTGGCAAGGACAAATATGAATTAATATGTTCTGCTTGCCATCAAGCTAATGGCAAAGGGCTCCCTCCGTTATATCCTGGGCTTAAAAATAGTTCTGTTTCTATTGGGAATCCAATATCAAGACATATTGGACTTATTTTGAATGGCGTTCCTGGTTCTGCAATGCAGAGCTATAAAGATCAGCTTACGGATGACGAGATTGCTGCTATCACCACTTATGAGCGAAATGCGTGGGGAAATAATACCAACGATGAAGTCCAACCAAGAGATGTAGCCCTTGTTCGGGCACAAGAAATACAGCAGCCCACCGTGGTGAAGAAAGCTAATGTTGGAGGTTTTAGATGAGTTATGTGTCAACACATGAGGCAGGTCATGAGGATCATGGGCCAGAGCAAGGTAAAGGGTTTATTGGTTTTATCAAGCGTTGGCTGTTTACGACCAATCACAAGGATATAGGCACCTTATATCTTTGGCTTGCGATGTTCAGTTTTTTTGTGGCTGGGGCAATGGCTTTGGTGATTAGAGCAGAGTTATTTCAGCCGGGGCACCGTTTTGTTGATCCAAATTTCTTTAATCAAATGACTACATTTCACGGTCTCATTATGCTTTTCGGTGTAGTGATGCCAGCTTTTACAGGTATGGCAAATTGGCAGATTCCAATGATGATCGGTGCCCCAGATATGGCCTTGCCACGACTCAATAATTGGAGTTTTTGGATTCTTCCTTTTGCATTTGGGTTATTGGGGTCTACGTTATTTCACCACGGAGGTGGACCTAATTTTGGATGGACGATGTATGCACCCTTGTCGACCAAGTATGCGCCACCGAGTACTGATTTCATGATTTTTTCAGTTCATATGATGGGATTGTCATCCATCATGGGCTCTATCAACATTATTGCAACTATTCTCAATCTACGCGCTCCGGGCATGACGATGATGAAAATGCCAGTTTTCGTTTGGACGTGGCTTGTTACAGCTTTTCTTTTGATTGCCATCATGCCAGTTTTGGCCGGCGCGGTCACAATGATGTTAGCAGACCGACATTTTGGTACAAGCTTCTTTGAGGCAGCGGGTGGGGGTGATCCTATTCTCTTCCAACACGTTTTTTGGTTTTTTGGGCACCCTGAAGTTTACGTTCTCATCATGCCAGCGTTTGGCGTTATCTCTGAAATTATTCCAACGTTTAGCCGAAAACCACTGTTTGGCTATCATTTTATGGTTTATGCCATTATCGCCATCGCTTTTCTGTCGTTTATTGTATGGGTTCATCATATGTTCACGACGGGGGTACCTCTGGGTGCTGAATTATTTTTTATGTATACAACCATGTTGATTGCTGTGCCTACGGGAATAAAAGTATTCAACTGGGTAGGTACGATGTTTAAGGGCGCGATGACGTTCGAAACACCCATGCTTTTTGCGGTGGCATTTGTGTTTCTTTTTACCATAGGAGGTTTTACTGGACTGATGCTCGCATTGGTGCCTGCAGATTATCAATACCAAGATACATATTTTGTAGTTGGCCATTTTCACTATGTTTTGGTGCCAGGAGTTATTTTTTCCCTTATGGCTGCAACCTACTACTGGTTGCCAAAATGGACAGGTCATATGTATAACGAGACACTGGGTAAATGGCATTTCTGGTTGTCAGTGATATCTGTGAATATTGCATTTTTCCCCATGCATTTTTTAGGCCTAGCTGGGATGCCAAGGCGGGTTCCTGATTATGCATTGCAATTTACTAATTTTAATATGATCTCATCGGTTGGTGCTTTTATTTTTGGATTTTCTCAACTGTTGTTTTTATACAATGTAATTACAACAATTCGTCATGGCAAAAAAGTTGGGGCTAAAGTATGGGAAGGGGCTCATGGTCTTGAATGGACCCTGCCATCTCCACCACCCTACCATACTTTCGCTACACCACCTGTTATTCATTAAGATGGCTTCAAAAGAGGGCGGTATACGTCATACTAGGTTGGTTGCTATTTTGCTGGGTATTGTTTTGGGTATGTTTGCTTTTGGTTTTGCTTTGGTGCCCATTTATAACAGCCTATGTAAAGCGCTCGGCATTAACGGTAAAACCAATGATAAGTCGATTGCCTACGATGTAAAAAATGCCAAAATTGAAATTAATCGTGAGGTGTTGGTAGAGTTTGTGGCGACAAACCAAGGTGGAGTGCCGTGGAAATTTTATCCAAGAGTAAAAAAATTGCTGATACACCCAGGGGAGATTGCAAAACTTTCGTTCTATGCGGAAAATACCACGGGCAAGCCCATGACGGTTCAGGCTATCCCAAGTGTTACACCTGGCATAGCAGCAAAGTATTTGAAGAAGACTGAGTGTTTTTGTTTCACTCAGCAAACCTTGAATGGACACGAGGCAATGGATATGCCATTGCTGTTTCATCTCGATACAGATTTGCCCGCTAACGTGAAAACCATCACATTGGCGTACGCACTCTTCGATGTTACAGATAGAGTTCGTCGATAAAGCACTAGGAGAATTAATTAATGAGCGCGCATGGTACCTATTATATTCCTAAGCCAAGTCATTGGCCTTTGGTTGCCTCAACGGGGTTGACGACGATGTTGGTGGGGGCAGGCTCCTGGCTTCATACTGATTGGTATGGTCCTTATGTTTTTACCTTAGGATTTTCTATTCTTGTCTTTATGATGTTTGGCTGGTTTGGTCAGGTTATCTATGAGAATCAAAAGGGGGTTTACGATCACCAAGTGGATCGTTCCTTTCGTTGGGGAATGTGCTGGTTTATATTTTCTGAGGTATTCTTTTTTGGTGGATTTTTTGGCGCACTCTTTTTTGCACGTCTTTGGTCGGTGCCGCTGTTAAGTGGTGAAATGCACCCAATCACTCATGTAACGCTTTGGCCAAATTTTGAAGGTACATGGCCACTTTTGTCCAATCCCAACAATCAATTGTATGTCGGTGCTCGTGAAGGTATGGGTGCCTGGGGATTGGCTGCATTGAACACTTTGGTGTTGCTAACCTCTGGCGTAACTGTGACATGGGCTCATTGGGCACTAAAACTTAATAAGCGTCGACAACTGGCGGTGGGCCTTGCTTGCACTGCGGGTCTTGGTGTGCTGTTTTTGATGTTACAAGCACATGAATATTATGATGCTTATACTAAAATGAATTTAACTCTCGATGCCGGTATATATGGCACAACTTTCTTCATGTTGACAGGGTTCCATGGTTTGCATGTGACTATTGGTACTATTATGTTGATTGTCATTTTAGTGCGATGCATACGAGGGCATTTTACTCCAGAGCGGCACTTCGCTTTTGAAGCGGCGGCTTGGTATTGGCACTTTGTTGATGTGGTTTGGTTGTTCTTGTTTATTTTTGTGTATTGGTTATAGCGCGTGTTGATAATTGCTCCCAAAGTCTTTCATCCCTAAAGTTTTTCATTGGGATAAATTAAATTTATCGGGTAACATGAGATTTCATCTATTTTAGAATGATGCATAATGCAAAGAGAGCAAGAAACCACCCATTTTGGATTTCAAACGGTCGACTTGGACGAGAAGCAAAAAAAAGTCGGAGCTGTATTTGAGTCTGTTGCTAAAAATTATGACTTAATGAATGATCTTATGTCTTTCGGGGTGCACCGTCTCTGGAAGCGTTTTGCTGTGTTGCGTAGTTCGGTTAGAGAAGGGGACTGCGTGCTTGATCTTGCGGGGGGGAGTGGTGATCTCACGCGTCTTTTGAGTAAAAAAGTTGGACTAACAGGGCATGTCGTCCTCGCTGATATCAATCCTGCTATGCTTGCGGTGGGCCGTGATAGGCTCCTTGATGAGGGTTTTTGCAATAATATCCATTTTGTAGAGGCAAATGCTGAGTACTTGCCATTTAATGCAAATCAGTTTGACTGCATCACCATGGCATTTGGACTTCGGAATGTCACGGACAAATCGCGGGCACTATCTTCGATGTACCATGTCTTAAAGCCAGGTGGACGGCTCTTGGTTCTTGAGTTTTCTTGCCCCACGATCGACACCTTAAAGCCTTTTTATGATTGGTATTCATTTAAGGTTTTGCCAAAACTTGGCAAATTGTTTGCTCAAGATGGAGATAGTTATCAATATCTTGCGGAATCAATACGCATGCATCCAGCACAAGAAGAGTTGAAGATTATGATAGAGCAGGCAGGTTTTGAAGACTGTCATTACCTAAACTTAAGTGGTGGAATTGTGGCTATACACACGGCATATAAATACTGAGCGCAATATGATAAAAAAATACTCTTTTCTTGTTCTGCAAAAAGCAATTAACAAAGCACTTACTCTAGATGATACGATGCATCATAAACTTGTATCGCTTGATGGGAAAGTATTAGAAATAATTGTTATGCCAATCAATGTCCATTTTTTTATACGTTTTGCAGAAGGCGCTGTCTATTTGATGGATAAATCTGAAGGCCTAGCCGATGCGACGCTTCAAAGTCATCCACTGGGCTTTTTAAAATTGAGCCTGTTACCATCCACCAAGGTGCGGGCACTATTTAATGATAGTGTTACGATTACTGGTGATGTTGAGTTGGGTCAGCGAGTGAAAGCCATTGTTGATGGGCTTGATATTGATTGGGAAGGACATTTGGCTCGATTAACCGGGGATGTTGTAGCTTATAAGTTGGGATCTCTTGTGCGTCGAAGCTTCGCATTTCAACAACAGTGTTCTGAGTCTTTACAGCAAAATATAACTGAATTTTTGCAAGAAGAGGTGCGCCTTTTTCCTCCTAGAGATGAGCTAGAGGATTTTTTCAAGGATATTGATGATATCTCACTTCGTGTTGAGCGATTGGAGGCTCGTATGAACCAACAATTACCGGTAACTTAAAGATGCGGCAAATAAAAAAAATACTACGTTTGCTTCAAATTAATTATGTTTTAGCAAAGCACGGACTAGATCAATTGATTGTATCTTTAAGACTATTTAGGCCTTTGAGGTTCTTGGTGTATTTTAACCCTTGGAATTGGTTTAGAGATGAGCGAGTTTCCCGCGGAATAGCTTTGCGTAAGGCTTTGGAAGAATTAGGCCCTATTTTTATCAAATTTGGGCAGGCTTTGTCTACGCGTCCTGACGTAATTCCGGCAGACATTGCGATTGAGCTTTGTAAGCTACAAGATAATGTCCCCAAATTTCCCAAGGAAGTTGCCTTAGCTATTGTTGAACAAGCTTTTGGTCACAAGGTGACAGAAATTTTCGCAGAGTTTGAGGAAGAGGCTTTAGCTTCTGCCTCGATTGCACAGGTGCATGCAGCTAGGCTAAAAAGTGGCGAAGATGTAGTGGTGAAAATTCTGCGACCAAATATGCGGAGGGTGATTGAACAAGATTTAGCAATCTTATATACGATAGCTGGTTTAGCTGAAAGATACTGGCCATTGAGCCGACGTTTTAAGCCTAAAGAAATTGTTGAAGAATTTGAACACAGCTTATTTGATGAGCTTAATTTGCAACGTGAGGCTGCTAATGCGGGACAGTTGCGTCGAAATTTCAATCATTCACCACTCCTTTATATACCGGTGATTTATTGGGATTATGTTCGAGAAAATGTGCTTGTGATGGAACGAATTTATGGAATTCCTGTTTCTGATGTGGCACGTCTTAATGCTCATGGCATTAATATCAAAAAATTAGCTGAACGTGGTTTAGAGATTTTTTTTACCCAAGTTTTTAGAGATTGTTTTTTCCATGCTGACATGCATCCAGGGAATATTTTTGTCTCACCAAATCACCCCGAAGAACCGCAATATATTTGTGTTGATTTTGGTATTATCGGCACTCTAAATGATAATGATAAACGCTATCTTGCAGAAAATCTCATGGCTTTTTTTAATCATGATTATCGGCGAGTAGCTGAACTGCATATCGAATCGGGCTGGGTTGCGCGAACAACCCGTGTTGAGGAGTTTGAGAGTGCAATACGCACGGTTTGTGAGCCTATTTTTGAAAGGCCGCTGAAGGATATTTCTTTTGCTATGCTGATATTGCAATTATTCCAAGTCGCACGGCGTTTTGAGATGCTGGTCCAGCCACAATTGGTGCTCTTACAGAAAACGCTTCTGGCTGTTGAAGGCCTTGGCAGGCAATTATATCCTGAGCTTGATTTATGGGCAACGGCCAAACCATTTATGGAAAAGTGGTTGCGTGAACAAATTGGACCAAAGGCTTTTATGAGGCATTTGCGAGCCAATATCCCTTTTTTAGTGGAACAATTGCCCTATCTTCCTCGTCTATTTAATGATGTATTGTTGATGGTTAAGGACCAGCAATATGCCATGGAGCAGGAGGGCAGACAGATCAAATCAAAAGTACTTCAGCGTAGGAGCTGGTATAAGGGTTTAGGCATAGGGATTTTTTCTGTGATGATCTTTTTTTTAGCGGCATCGGGTTATCATTGGGTTAAGCATGAGCATTTAGTTGTTATTGCTTGGGTGTTGTCTTTTGCAGGGGTGAGTCTTGCATTTGCTGCTCGATAATACTCTCTTGCTGGCCTATCATTTTGAGTCGCGGCTTGTCCGCCTCATTCAGGAGATGTCTCAATACCGTGGACAAGCCACGGAACGTGTGCGCTTTAAAACATTTTCAAAGCGAATGGCCAACACGCTCTAGATTATTGTCTGACTCGTAAATATCAGGCACGTTACCTAGATTTAAGCATCGTCAGTAGACATCATTGAAATCTCACATTTAATAAATACCCGAGTATTTTGTTTTTTTGGACCATATTTTTAAATCAAGACACTGCGTTGTGTCGCCATAGTGAAATATAACTCTTCCATTAAAGTGATTAACAATGCTAAAATAGAGGCAGTTAGTGCAAAAATTCTCAGAAAATGCCATACTTTATGATAAGAGTGGTGGTCATGAAATGATAAATCCAGGGGGAGACGATGCCAGACAAAGATGATATTCAAAAGCAGAGAGAAGAGGGTTTGTTAGCCGAGGCTTTGCAAAAACAAGAGCGGATGAAGTTAGAGGCTGCAGGACTTAGTGTAATGGGTAAAAAGATGGTGACTGAAGAGACAGTAGCTAAATTTATTGTCGATCCTTCGGGAATTGATTGGGAAGCTGTGCGTAAAGCATACAAAGCTGCTTACGGCGAGGACCTAAAAAATGGAGATACTCTAGCGTTTGGATCGCGCGGTGCAGCATTAACCTTTTTTGCAGACCTTGCAAAAAAAGGGTTATCGTTTTTAGCTGAAGAGATGATTCATGGGCTAAGAAATGGGTTCCATGTCTTTTCTTATGGAAGCGGTAAGTTCTATTCAGGAACGCTAGATGTAATTAAAGAAGCATTAGAGATGGATTTGAAACAAGCGCCTGAAAATAAAAAACTGCAAGCTGCTCTTGGCATGATAACTGAGCTAAATTTGAAAAAAGTTCCAGAGTTAGCTCAGTCTGGGATATCCTCTAGTGAACTTCGTGACGCTCTGAAGGAGCATCGTGATAGAGAGGAACCGGAAGGTAGCTCAAGGCCTACACCACCTGTTCGCTAGCAGGTAAAATAATACATTAAAGATCAATAGGGGTGCTGAGCCCCTATTGATCTTTAATATTGCGATCTATTTAAAAATACTTTAAGAGAAAAATATGTTAACTCGTGGGCTATGCACTGATGTAACTACTGAAGCAAAAAGGAGTTTTCAAGCCGCTATAAGATCTCAATTGTTTACTAAGGGTTCGTTGGGGATGTTTGAAAATGGTTATGCTCTATTGTGTGCCCTAGAAGAGAATGTCAAAGGAACTCATCTCACTCATGCGGTTGATGATGAATTTGATAGGATTGTAATGGGTACGGTTATGGCGGCTATTCTTTATGAATTTAGAAATGAAGGCTCCGCGGATCAACATAAGTTGTTATGCCAAAAATATGGATTAACGCACGTTTACCCCCATTCATGGACGAAATTTCTTCATAATGAAAATTTGAATGACAATAGCTGTAAAGCAATACAAACGGCGATTTTAAAGCTTGGTGCATTGGTACTGAGTCGATCATACCCGTTGTTTAACCGAGGCGATTTTACAAAAGATAGTCTCGTCGGTAATATGATTTCTACGTTAATTACAGAAGAGCGGCTGGAGTACAAATATGGCGTATTTTCTTCTTATCGACAAGAAAGGCTATATGTAAGGGGATTTGAAGCACAAGAGGCTGCTCATGACAGACGACACACTTTGGGTGTTGTCTTGAGCATTTTGGCCTTATTCGTCCCCCCTCTCTCATTATTACTCTCTATTCGAGCAGAAATGATGATGCGAGAAGACTGGCGCGAACGTCAACAAAGGCGAGCTACCTTTAATCGTTATCCAACGCCAATTGGAGAGTCGATTGCAAGCATCATGCTTGCGGCGGTTGTACCGATTTATTCCAGTTACAAAAGTGTGATGGCTTTTAGAACGATAGATAGACTGAGTCGACAGAAAGATGACATCATCGAATGGCAGCAGGGTGAAGATCGTTCATCAGCTAGTGATATAAGACAGAAGTTTAAATCTCACAAACAAAAAAGAAAAGATGTGAAATTACGTCGTCGTGATGTCTCCTGGGCTCAGTTGAAAGACGAGGATAAGAAGCCTAAAAAAGTGGTCGTGATAGGTCGTCGGGGACATAGCAAAATTTACCTTGATAGACCTCAAGAGGAGCGTTGGGGATTATTTGAATCTGGGGGGGATCATGATCTTCCCGGTACGTCTTCTCCGTTCGGTAACTCTGGAAATTGTGATAAAACCCCTGCAAAGGCGAGTCTTGTTGAAACCTTCTTTAGGATAAATCATCAGAAGAGCATCGCTATATTAAAAAAACTTGAACAACAATTCGGTGATGAACTGGAAATACCAGCGGTAAAGAGATGACACATCGATTCGAAGATTTAATTCAACTCTTTGATAACTGCTTTTATGAACAATACAATACTAAATTGCTGCTTGGCGGGGATGAGCCTTTGTACCTCCCTGCTGATAATACTCGGCCCTATCATGCCTTATTCTTTGCTCACGGGTTTTTTAGCAGCGCGCTTCATGAATGTTCGCATTGGTTAATTGCCGGTGAAGATAGAAGAAAGCAAGTTGATTTTGGCTATTGGTATATGCCTGATGGGCGCAATGCATCAGAGCAAGTAGCATTTTTTGCAATGGAGGCAAAACCCCAAGCGATGGAGTGGATTTTATCCAAGGCTGCTGGTTTTTGTTTTAATGTTAGTGTTGATAATCTAAGCGGTGCGCTAACAGATACTGATGTGTTTAAAGCGGCTGTTAATAAAGAGGTGATTGCTTACTGCGAGAAAGGCCTATCTGCGCGGGCAAGCGCTTTTCGAGAGGCGCTATGCAACTTTTATGCTACGCCGATACGATTAGATGCCGCTGATTTTCAACTCACTTGAAGTGACGTTACATTCTGCAGACCTCGCGGTAATAGGTTGCCGCGTCGGCCACGTTCAGATTGGTACTGAGCAAGATCAGCTATTTTCATCGTAAAATGTCGTTTACCTGCGTGAACCGTTAATTCAGCATTGGTTGCAATTGGTTGCACATCGATTAATAGCTCCTCTCTTGATAGTGCTTTTGCCGAGGGGATATGTATAAGCTTATTGCCTTTACCTCGGGTAAGTTTGGGCAACTCTTCTGCGCCGAACACTAACAAACGCCCACTGTTGGTCACGCATGCAATGTTTGATGTTTCGATATCGTGGATCATTCTCGGTGCTAGGATTTGAGCGTTACCGGGTAATTTAAAGCATGCCTTGCCGTTTCTATTTTTTACATAAAGTTCTTTTAGCTGGGTCACGAAACCGTATCCTGCATCATTTGATAGTAAGATCCAGGTGTCTGGTTCGCCGCTGATGAGAGCAACAAAGCTTGCCCCATCGGCTGGATTAAGTTTACCCGTGAGGGGTTCTCCTTGGCCGCGCGCCGAGGGTAATGAATGGCCAGGTAAGGCATATACTTTTCCTTCACTATCAAAAAACACCACGAGTTGATTGGTTTTGGCATTGGTTTGGGCTTTAAAGGTATCACCAGACTTGTAACCTAACCCACGCCCATCAACATCGAGCCCTTTAGCAGCTCTCGCCCAACCTTTTTCTGAAATGACGACAGTAATTGGTTCATTAGGTAAGATGTCTTCTTCTTTTAAGGCTTGAGATTCTTGACGAAGCATCATGGGCGAACGGCGGGGGTCACTATATTGGTCTCGAAAATTTGCTATTTCCTCTTTGACTAATAAACGCAACCGCTCCTCGCTTTTGAGTATTTTTTCTAGTGTATCGCGTTCGGTACTGAGTTCATCGTGTTCGCTACGAAGCTTGATTTCTTCAAGTTTGGCCAAATGGCGCAATTTTATTTCGAGAATCGCTTCTGCCTGGCGTTCACTTAAGTTAAAGCGTGCGATGAGTGCCTCTTTAGGATTATCCTCTTCACGAATGATCTGAATAACCTCATCGATATTGAGGTAGGCAATTAACAGGCCTTCTAAGACATGTATTCTATCAAGTACCTTATCGAGACGAAATTGTAAGCGGCGTTTGACGGTTCTTTTTCGGAAGATGAGCCATTCGTTAAGAATAGTTGTTAAATTTTTAACACTTGGTTTGCCATCTAGTCCAATCATATTGAAATTAATGCGATAACTTCGTTCAAGATCAGTTGTGGCAAATAAATGAGACATGAGGTTGTCAATGTCCACACGGTTTGAACGAGGAATAATGACCAGGCGGGTTGGATATTCGTGGCACGACTCGTCACGGAGATCATCTACCATAGGTAGTTTTTTTTGTGTCATTTGTGCGGCAATCTGCTCGATGATTTTCGAGCCTGATACCTGATAAGGTAACGCTGTAATAACGATATTGTGATTTTCAACTCGAAAAACTGCTCGCATTTTAATCGAACCATTCCCTGATTCATACATCGCGCGAATTGCAGGAAGTGGAGTGATGATTTCAGCCTCTGTTGGAAAATCTGGGCCTTTTATCGATTTTAATAAGTCATCGAGCGATGCATGTGGGTTGTCTAATAGCTCAATACAAGCGTTCGCAACTTCAGTTAAATTATGTGGCAAAATGTCTGAGGACATCCCCACAGCGATCCCCGTAGCACCATTTAGTAAAATATTAGGTAAGCGCGCAGGCAGAAGGGCCGGTTCTTGAAGAGTTGCATCAAAATTATCAACCCAATCGACGGTTCCTTGTTGAAGTTCTGCCAATAACGTATCTGCGTAAGCAGAAAGGCGGGCTTCGGTATAGCGCATAGCGGCAAAGGATTTAGGATCATCTTGTGAGCCCCAATTACCCTGCCCATCCACAAAAGGATAGCGATAAGAAAAGGGTTGTGCCATTAATACCATGGCTTCATAACAGGCAACATCCCCATGGGGGTGAAATTTACCTAAAACATCTCCGACGGTACGCGCTGATTTCTTATATTTAGCTGTAGCTTTAAGACCAAGCTCTGACATGGCATAGATAATCCGGCGTTGCACAGGTTTAAACCCATCGGCAATATGTGGGAGCGCACGGTCTAAAATGACATACATGGAGTAGTCAAGGTAGGCTTTTTCAGTGAACTCGGTTAAGGGTTGACGCTCTGTTGCGGTGTTCATGTATTAACCTAGTGAAATGGGTTTTCATAAAGATACAATCGTAGTGCAAATACAGGTCTTTAGGCAAAAGTTATTTACAAATAACAGCAAATCCTGAAAGAAACTCTCTGACATACATTGAAAATCAAATGTCAACAGCTCCTCTAGTTTAAATACGTATTTTGGCGGGCACTGGGCGAGACTGGCAGGATGGGGGGAGCTTATGTCGCGTGTAATAGATGTGTGAGCGAGCGTGGTCATGCCTTTTTGAAGCGGTGCCCATTTGACAGGCTGATACTGGGCTTGTATCTGTGAATAACTATTTAATATTTTTACTACAATCATGGAGTTGAATATAACCAATTGATTTTAATCAACTAATTTAGTTGCATCTTGATAAATCAACTTGCTTGCCTGTGGGTAACTTTGTGGGTTTCTTTTATATAAGTTGGTTAACTCCTTGTAATTAATTTAAAAAATCCTTTATTTGCATGTCACTCACGTGAACGCGCCCACGTGCGATCCTGTGAGCGGCTTTTACAACCTTGTCTGGTAGAATCTGATTTAAATTAAGCTATCAGCACTCATTTAGATGATTTTGCCCTGACCCATTGCATCATATTCGCTTCACAGCTAGGAATGAGGGTATAATTTGTCATATTTTTTTATGGTTGTCTTATCGTGCATCGTCCCCGAAAGCGTTTTGGCCAAAACTTTCTCCAAAGCCCACATGTTATCGATGATATTTTGCGCGCCTTTCATCCGCAACCGGTGGATAATGTAGTAGAAATAGGTCCAGGCCTAGGCGCCTTGACGAAGCCATTGTTACAAAAATTAAACACGCTCACCGTGATTGAAATTGATAGAGATCTGATAGAGGGCCTTTCTCATTTTTCAAAACAAGGGGGCTTGTTAAAAACTCTGTTACAAGATGCATTAACAGTTGATTACGCTATATTCGGTGAAAAATTGCGCTTGATTGGCAATTTACCCTACAATATTTCCACACCCTTGTTGTTGTATTTACTACGATTTTCCCCACATATTGATGACATGTTATTTATGTTACAAAAAGAGGTTGTAGACAGACTTGCAGCTCATCCTGGATGCAAAGCTTTTGGGCGTCTTAGCGTAATCATTCAGTACCATTGTGAGGTAGAGAAATTGTTCAGCGTACCTCCCACGGCCTTTTATCCAGCACCCAAAGTTGACTCTGCTATGGTCCGCTTAGTCCCTCACCGCATTTCGCCATATCCTGCGGTGGCACTTACAGATCTAGAGCATGTGGTGGCGCGGGCCTTCTCGATGCGACGAAAAACATTGGCCAATAACCTAAAGCCGCTGCTTAGCCAAGAAGATTTTGCCAAGCTTGGTATTGATCCAGGATTGCGTCCTGAACAAATTGGAGTCAATGAATATGTGCAAATAACGAAATATATTGCCAGATAGTGTAAAATAAAAGGACAAATATAGAATATTGACGTTAGGATTACGGAGGTCGCCTTGTTTCATCGTCATAAAGTTAACGGAAAAGTACCGAATCCAAAAGCGCTTAAGGACTTAACTCGTATTGTATCTCCAAAAGAGCTCCTTATGGATCTTAAGCGCGGGCAATTATTAGATAAAATTGAACATTTGAGTGGACTTGAACCTGCTCGTTTTAAAAGCATGGGTCATGTTTTGATGAATCATCTTATCAATCACTGCCAAAGCATTCCTGAAACCACTAATAGTTATTTTGCGCTTCCGGGAGGATTACTTGATCATGCTTTGAATCGCACTGAAGCAGCTCTCGAAATATTTAGCAAATTTGTGGTTCAGGACCCTTCAGGCAGTCTTTCTGAAGAGCAAAAGCTTTGGGCTTATGCGCTCTTTTCCGCCGGAATTTTACAAGGCATTGGGAAGCTACATATTGATTATCGCGTTGATATATATGATGCTAATGGACAATTTTTAAAGCAATGGTGTTCGCTACTTGAGAGCCTGTCTTCTGTAGGGAGCTATTATCATTTTGAGTTTCAAGAAGAGGGGGAGGCCATACTACGTTGCCGTTTAAATCTACTCATGGCGCGATTACTGATGCCTGCTGAAGGTTATGCTTGGATTGTGTCAAATCAAGAGGTTTTGGCGGTATGGCTCGCACTTTTAAATGAGGATGCGCGGGGCGCCGGAACCTTGGGTGCTATTCTCATCCGCGCTGATGCCATTGCGATTCAACGCTATTTTAATGAGGTACTTATCAAAGGGTTTGGTGGGCGAGCTGGTCGACAAAATCGCATCACGACGTTTGTTGATAGTACGCCTGAATCCATCACTGAAAAAGAACGGATATTGGGTGTGGAGTTTATCAAGTGGCTCACCAATCAATTGGCTAACGGAAAGATCTTAATTAACAAAGCTCCACTATTAATGGTTCCCGGCGGGCTTTTAATGTCGGTAGAAGCCTATCAAATGTTTGTGCGAGAGCATCCTGAGTTCAAAAATTGGCAAGCGGTACAAAAAGCATTCCTCTCGCTTGGACTTCATAAAGTGGGCGCGGATGGTAAGGCAATTTCACGTTTTGAACAAACGAATAACCATCAGATGCAAAGTGGAGTTCTTATTTCTGACTATGCGGTGGTTTTGCCAGAATCGGTTAAAGTTTACAATATGAATACCGGAGAAATCTCATCCGTCTCAGCTACGGAATTAGTGCACATGGAGCAAGTAAATCATCATTTGTTTCATCAACAGGGTGTCGGAAAAATAGCGGGAGCTTTGCTTCATCTGTCATCTTCTGGGACATGGAGGCCATCAGAAGGGCCACCTCCTATTCTTGGAGTAAATCAGCATGTCTGATTATGCTATTGGTGATCTTCAGGGATGTTATGAACCATTTCAGCGACTATTAGAAGAGATTTCTTTTGACCCCTATCAAGATAGATTATGGTTTGTGGGGGATTTGGTCAATCGGGGGCCTGAGTCATTGGCGGTATTGCGTTTTATCAAATCTCTACCTCTGGAGCCAAGAATTACGCTTGGCAATCACGATTTGCATCTTTTGGCCAATTTTTTTGGTAAGGGCACGCTTAAAGAAGGTGATGATACGCTGCATGACGTGCTTCTCGCGCCTGATGCGCATGAGATTGGACATTGGTTACGCAAGCAGCCAATATTTATTCATGATCCTACGCTGAATGTTGTGATGTCTCATGCAGGTATTGCGCCGATGTGGGGCTTAGAAGAGGCGAAAGCACGAGCTTTAGAAGTCACACAAGCGTTGAGTGGTGATGATTATAGTTATTATTTGGAGCATATGTATGGAAATAAACCTAATTATTGGTCTCTTGATTTAACAGGGATCGATAGATTACGTGTCATTAGTAATTATTTCACTCGTATGCGCTTTTGTGATGCTCGTGGTGGTATGGATTTCAAACAGAAATCAAAACTGAATCATGTGCCTTCCCACCTTTATCCCTGGTTTCAATGCCCTAATCGTATTGATATCGATGCAGATATTGTTTTTGGGCATTGGGCGTCGTTGAAAGGGGAGTGTCCTGTACCAAGAATACATGCTATCGACACAGGTTGTTATTGGGGGGGGCGCTTGACCGCACTTCGTTTACAAGATATGCGATACTTTTCAGTACGAGGACAGAGGGATAGGTCTCAATGAGGAATGATGTATTCACATGAAATTTTATTATGACATCTCCTTGTTATTTTGTTTTGCGATATTGTTGGTATTTACTATGCCCAATGCAAAAGCCTTGTCTCCACATGTGCATTCAAACACTCTTTTCGGTGATGCAAGGGTTCGCTTGGGGCAGGCGATTCAAAATCCTGAATATATGTTGGATCATTGGATTGATTTACCGGTGTCTCCATCAACTCAACAGCACAAAAAACTTCGTTTGAGCCTAAGAGAGGCCATTTTACTTGCCTTGCGTTATAACCCGAATATTCAGAATGCTGAACTTGATAGAATTGTTCAACGTTACCAATTACGACTGGCTCACAATGAGTTTGAACTGCAGTATGCATTGGCAGGAAACGCGTTGATCCAGAACAGTCGATATACTGGTGTTGGCAATGTCACAAGCCATAACTTTCTTGCAACGCCTGAGCTTTCTTTAAAAACCAAAATGGGGGGGAGCGCCTCTTTAACAATGGATAATAATGTAGCGCCCGTTGGTAATTATAATCCTTTGATTAACTTCACTGTGACTCAACCCTTGTTGCGAGGGTTTGGTTTGGCGGCAAATGAGGCTGGATTATTAAATGCCATTGATAATGAATGGTTGAATAAGCTTAATTTGCAACAATCAGTCAGTGATCAAATTACCCAGGTTATTATTGCCTATCGTG
The DNA here is from genome assembly GCA_044233795.1 of Legionella sp. Classification (GTDB taxonomy): domain Bacteria; phylum Pseudomonadota; class Gammaproteobacteria; order Legionellales; family Legionellaceae; genus JBIIJL01. The sequence continues at coordinate 37,165 of JBIIJL010000002.1, forward strand.
CGTTGATTTTAAGTGGCAATAATCTAGAGAATCAGCGTCATCAACTAGAAGAGGCGCATAAATCCTATTCTATCAATGAAAAAAAAATAGCAGCAGGACAACTCGAACCTACGGCAAATATTCAGCAATCTTATCAAATTGAGTCATTAAATTTGATGGTAGAACAAGCGGTTAATGATTTTGAAACGCAAGCTCAAAATTTGCTTCAAACCATAGGGCTCGATCCTGAGTTAAGACTGTCTGTCCCAAGTGATGTGACGTTAAACCAACTAAAGGTTCCCAATCAAAAGGATGCAGTCGCTCGGGCACTGGAGCATAATGCACAATATTTGGCATTGAAGATGGTGTTACGCGCTGATGAGCGTGCTTATGAGGTGGCAAAAAATCAACAGCTTTGGCAGTTAGATGCAACAGCTAATGCACAAGCAGGTCTTATGACAGGTGTCGATAACAACACTGTTAGTGGGTTAAATAGTATTTACAATGGTCAAAATATGAATGAGTCTGCAGGAGTCACTCTGACCATCCCATTGAATGATATTAGCAGGCGCAACCAGCTGATTACGGCAAAAGTAAAACTTGAAAAGGATAGATTGAATATTATCGCAGCGCGGCGAGGGTTAATAACATTAATAAAAAATACCATTACCACGATTGAAAGCCAGGCGAAGCGTTATAAACTTGCAGTGAAGCAGGTAAGTTTAGCGGAAAAATCTTATGAGCTGCAGAAAAAGAAACAACAAGCAGGTATTGCGAGTGCGTTAGATGTTAGCAATACTCAAAATCAATTGATTCAATCTCAGGCGGGGCTCATTAATGCAAAGATTGCTTATCTTAACCAACTGTCGGTTCTCGAACGGATCTTAGGTACAACGCTTGAGGCGTGGCGTATCAAATTGAGGTACAGCGGATGATAATGGCACTAAGACAATTGCTCATCATGTTCTTTGTATGTTTGCTGTTTGCATGTCATGGGGGTGCAGGTTTTAAAAAGCCCGTCGTTAAAACATATGCTGTGCGCGAAGAAACGATGCATAAAGTCATGTATTTTACTGGCAGCGTGCAACCTTTGCGGGAATATACTGTGACAAGCCCGATGGAGGCGGTGATCGAAACGATGCATGTCCATTTTGGGCAAGGGGTAAAAAAAGGTCAAACAATTTTCACGTTAAGCTCGGCTGAGTTACAAAAGCACTACAACGAAACGTTGACTGAGTACTTAAAGGCCAAGGACAATTTTTTACTTGCGCGCTCAAAATTTATTGGCACTGAGGACTTATGGCAGGCGGGACTGTTGTCTAAAAATAATTATAAAAGTGAGCAGTCGAGTTTAAACACCTCGCGGGTGACGCTAATGCAAGTCGCGAGAAAATTATCAGAAATGCTTGAAAAAATGGGAGATGCTCATTATCAAGATCTCTCAAAATTGAGTTTTTCTAAATTTGATAAGGTTCGCTTAGCGCTCAATGGTCAGCATAATATCATCAAGCTCAAGGCACCTGGTGATGGTATCTTATTGTATCCGCCAAAAACCAATGATGATAAGGCGGGCCATTTAACCGTAGGCTCTACCGTGAAGGCGATGCAGGTACTTGCAGTTGTTGGCGATCTATCTGGTATTGTATTAGAGATTGATGTGCCTGAGGTCGATATTGATAAAGTGAAGCCTGGTATGAGTGCTATTATTCGCGGGGTTGCGTTTGCCAAAGAAGAGTTGAAAGGCGAGGTGGTTGCTGTGAATGCCCAGGCGTCTGCGAGTAGCGCAGGATCGCTACCCTCTTTTAATGCGGTGGTTGAAGTCACGGGACTTTCAAAACAGCAGGTATCAATCGTTAAAGTGGGGATGAGTGCGTCAATTGAGTTAGCAATTGATAGTCATCAACAATTGCTTGTGCCTATTGCCGCTCTTATCCAAAAACGTGGGCAGGTCTATGTGCGGGTGCAAGGACTTGAGGGAAAAGCTGTTGAGCGATCAGTTGTCACAGGTGCTGCGCGTGCTGACAAGGTTGTGATTGAATCAGGCCTTAAGGCTGGTGAGGTTGTCTTGTATGACTAGTTCTTTTCTTATCACACTCGAAGATATTGTCAAAAAATATCATTTGGGTAGTATCGAAAGCATCGTATTAAAAAAAATTTCATTATCAGTGGTGACCGGTGATTGGCTTGCGATTGTGGGTGCTTCTGGATCAGGTAAATCCACATTAATGAATATTATTGGGCTTTTAGATACCCCAGATCAGGGTGTATATCTTCTAGAAGGTGAAGATGTTCGTGGGTTGTCTGAAGATGAACGCGCTTCGTTACGTAATCTTAAAATAGGTTTTGTGTTTCAGCAGTTTAATTTGTTACCCCGTTTCACGGCTGAGCAAAACGTTGCCTTACCGTTAACGTATCGAGATCAGTCACCTGAGCTGATTAAACAACGGGTGCATGATGTGTTGGGTAGGGTAGGAATGCGCTCATTTAAGGAGCATCGACCCACCCAACTCTCGGGTGGTCAACAACAACGTGTGGCCATTGCGCGCGCTTTGATTGGAGAGCCTGAAATGCTTTTGGCCGATGAACCAACGGGGGCTTTAGACTCTGCCACAGGCCATGACATCATGACATTATTTCGGGAGCTTCATGATGATGGTCGCACCATTATCATGGTGACGCATGATGAGCAGGTTGCAAATGTGTGTGCGCGGCGCATTACGTTGGCGGATGGCAAAATCGTGGCAATGTCGTAGTGGGGCTCGCGAAATGATGCTATATAACCAATGTAGCCAAGCGTTGGTAAATATCATGGCGGCAAAATTGCGCTCATTTCTTGCAGTCCTTGGAATCTTGGTTGGGACGGCTGCGGTGGTTGCTTTAATCAGTTGTGGACAACTAGCGACAGAGAAAGCGATGGCGGAATTTAAAGCACTTGGAACGGATTTACTGGCCGTTTCGGTGTTTCAAAAAGTCCCGCCTGGAAAAGGAGTGCGTTCGTTGGAGCTCCCGTTACATTTTTGGCGGCAATTGCCGGAATTTGTTCCAGCAGTCGTCAAGGTTGCGCCCTATAGCAACGCCTATCAACCGATGAGTTTTCAAGGACATGTTTTGACCGGTGCTGTGATTGGCGCAGATGAGTCTTTAGCTAAAATTATCCATATCGATATGCTCAAAGGACACTTTGTTTCCTTTGTTGAATCATTTGAGCATTTTTGTGTGATTGGAGATACATTAGCCAAAGAAATTAGCGCTCTTACGTTTGAAGGACCTCTTGGCCGACAGCTAAGAATTGGAAACAATATCTATACGATCATCGGGGTCGCTAAACCATGGAAAGAAAACTCTTTTTTTAACGAAGATATTAATCACGCAGCAATTATTCCACTCGGTGGTATGGCCTTGGTGAGTAAAGATGCCAAAATTAACAATGCGATATTTTTGTTAAAGTCTGATATTAACATTGATAAAGTGGTAGAAGAGATCAAGCAGCAAATCAATAAAGAAGAGCCGCAATTAAGTGTGTTTGTCAGAAGTGCTAAACAAATCATTGCCAGCATGGAAAGTCAGGGCAGAATTTTTACATTACTGCTTGCCGTGATTGGTGGTATTTCACTCTTGGTGGGCGGTATTGGGGTAATGAATGTGATGTTGGTCTCGGTTAGTGAGCGGAAAAAGGAGATTGGTATTCGCAAAGCTGTGGGTGCAAAAAATCGCGAGATTCAGCAATTATTTTTAGTAGAATCAGTGATGCTTTCTTTGTTTGGTGGATTCTTCGGGGTAGTGCTCGGGTTTATCTTGACGCGGATCGTTGCATATTTTAGCCAATGGCCTTTTACAATACATCTCTTGCCGCCTATTGCAGGGTTCGCAGTTTCGGTGTTTACAGGAATATTCTTTGGATTTTATCCAGCAAAGCGCGCAGCAAGGCTTGAGCCTATCGTGTCATTACGCAGTGAATGAATGCCCGCGAAAACACATTAATACAATTTACGACTTGATAGCAATTTTGATTCCAGATTGGGAGCTGGTAGGTCTTTGACGATTTGAGTTAATGCATCCTTCATTTCTAAATAGAGGTCCATGGCCTTTTTTAAATTAACAGCTAAAACCAATGTGGGTATTTCTGACTCAACTTCGGCGAAGCTTCGAACCAACAACAAACCCGCTTTTTTGGTTAAGTCTTCAGCTCGCTCTTCCATAGCTTTTAACTGCAGCAATTGAGTATAGGAGCTATTCCAATTAGGGGCGTGTTCGGTGCTTTCTAAGTTAGGTGAATGCAGGGTAGCGATCTCCCTATACTTGGCAATTATCGGTACAATACGGTTCATTGAAACATCCTTAATTTGTGTGTTTTTCGATCTAATATATACCGTGGCCTGTTGACAATTCGTTTTGAAAAATGCTCTAAAGTGCCCGCGTACCCTGGCTTGTCCGCGTCACGTAAGCGTTGTAGATCAACGGTCAACACGCTTTACTCTCAGGTCCTTTTGGCGCCACTTCTAACGCATCAGAACTATCTTTAATTGAGCTTTTCATATCCGCTACCTGAGACTTCATTTCTGATTGCGTCCTCTTTCTTGTCTCTATTTCCTGTCCACTCTTGTATTCGTCATATTTAACTTTTGTTTTTTCAGGAATGCTTTGTCCCAATTGAATTTGCCTCTCTATCACTTTGCCCCAACCAATGTCCATGTCTGCACCATGACTAACATCAATCGTATTTTTTTCAAGAAAATCACCGGTTAACAACACTTCTATGAGTTGTTCTTGATGAGCGCCATACAAAATTCCCCCATCTTCACCAATAAGTAGCCAAGCTCCCTCAAGATTGCTGCCATAGGGATTTCTCATGTCAAACCCATGTTGATAGAGTTCATGAATATTCACATCATGTTGCACGTGAGGTAGAGTGTATTCTTGAAGGCCTTGATTATGCGCCAATTCGAAATGTTTGCCAATGTGCTCAACAAGCCGTTCAGTAATGGTAGAATTAGCGCGGGAGCCAGCATGAGCTAACTCTTCATTTAATACCGCCTCAATTCGACTTTTAACTTCACCTGCAGGTGGTGGATCATTGAGTAGTCTGTCGAGGGTATTTTGCATTGCATCTTGATTGAATTTTTCTCCATAATGTTCATTTGCTTTATCTCGGTATGAACTGTTAAGAACTTGCTGGAAAACAAATTCGTGTGGGGTTATGCAGCCAGCTCTTGCTAAGGCAAAATCGCTCACTATATTGGTAATGCTTGAGATTGATAAAGCCTTTTTTTGAAATGCGGAAAGGGGTTGTCCTTTCTCTTGAGCTTCTATTGCAGTTTGCTTTATCTGCATTAGATAATGATCCGCTCTATCCAATAGCAATTGTTGGTTATCTAAACCCTCCAGGCCAGGCGCAAATGTATTGATAACCTGTGAAAACTCGTGCGGCAAATCAGGGGGGTGCCCAAGCGCCAAACCGTCCCAATCACCTGCTACTATGCTACCAGCCGTATTATATACATCTAAAATCACTTGATTGGCTTCATTACCAGGGAGTGTTGTTTTTAATTTATCTAGAATTTTTGGCAGTGTAGTACAATCCTCAATAAGCGCAAAATATGGATGCCCTACTCCCATTGCTTCTTTGAATTCTTCTGCGCTTCTTGGCCTATTAGCAAAAACGTTTGCAGGTTTTACCGATAAATGCTCGGGTGTTTCGATTTTATCTTCTGTATAACCGACCATGAAGGTATGGTTAAATACACGCTCATAGACACCATCAGGGATAGCCGCAAGCTCAAGGGGTTTTGTAATAATTTGTTTTACAGGATCCCAATTGGGGTTGAGTTCAGGTTTATCCCACTCTCTAGAGTAGACTATAGGTATATCTGTTCCTTCAGCAATATTAACCACAAATTGCCCGTGAAACAGTTCTGTTTTAGGACCATGTCCCTCTTTGTATCCTAACCTTAATAAGCTTGATCCAATATCATAGCCTAATACCTCTAAATCACCTTCAGGACCCACTTCGCGAAGAATGTCGATCATGTTGATGTCTAGTTGCATAACATGTTGGAAATCAGGATCAGTTGGTTGTAGTGCCAAGTGATTGGCATCTTTTGCGTTGTGCGGCTTAGGATCTCCTGATGCCTCAAGACGTGCAAAACGCTCTTCTTGTGATAAAGCACCTTTAAAAAAGCCTTGCTTGCTTGTTTTTGTCAAATTAACACCGCTTTTTGGGCTGCGGGATTTATTGTACTGGGGTGGATCACCTGCTCTCAAGATGATGGAGCTTTTGAGGGCGCTAGCCTGCATAATATTCGCTGCAGCAAATTCTGATTGAATACCAGCCTTTGCCATGGCATCTCTACCCGATAATACGCCTACCACTTTAGGATTATCCATAACTTGCATAGCAAATGGCACGGGTTGACGGTCCTCAACTCTAAGTGTTGCGGTGCTAGCAACGGTCATAGGGCTCAGTGTAGACGTATCCTTGGTTGGCATGATTCACTCTTCAATGACTTCCGTATATGTAATACTATAGCAAATTATCGAGATATTAACATTGGAAGTTCTCTAGAAGGGTGGATATTTAATGAACTCTTTTTCCAGAGGATTGTTTGAGTAATATCATCTAGTGATCCAATCTTTGTGTAAAGAGAAGCGAAATTTTCTGATTCATGAACCTCAATATTTAAATGATCTTTTAAGGAAATAGACGGGAAGACTCCTCTGTCATACTTGTAAGATTTACTCCACATGATGTTTTTTTCCTGGGGATCGATAATGCCAACACGGTACCATAGAGTGTTATAGTGCTCTGAGTTATGCACCTCAACCACAGTTGTTCCGCGGATTGCAACAGCAGCGTCTAGCCCTTTATCATATAGATGGCTCTGTCCCCACTCAACTTTGTTTTCTTTGATGGCGCCTACTTTATACCACAAACGATTGAAATATCTTGAACTATGAACTTCAACCACTGTGTTATTCATTTGTGCGATAGAAGGTTTGACGCCAGAGGAATATTTATTTGCAGATATTTTGGTTGCATAGGCATGACATGTATTGATAAAAAAACAAAAAAATAACAAAGAACTAATTAGCGATTTAACGCGCATTATTATCACGCCTTTAAAGGGTTTTTAAATACGGCAGGATTTGAAAAGGGAGTTGTCAAATCAAGGTTGAGCTACTTCAGCTTAAGACAAAATGGGTATGATTTGTATAAAAATATCATGATTACAAATGTACATATTGCTATGTGCTTTGTTGCGCAATTTAATCATTTGGTGCTCTAGTGTGCCTCATCCCAATTCCTCCCAATACCGATAGAAACCACTAAAGGGACTGATAAAACCACCGCTTTTTCCATCACTTGGCGAACGATTTCTTCGGCCATAGTCACCCTATCTTCAGGTACTTCAAAGACTAATTCATCATGAACTTGCATAATAAGCTTAAGGTCATTATTCGGTTTTGAACTTTGCCAAGTCGCAAAAGCAATCATGGCTTTTTTGATGATATCTGCAGCGGTGCCTTGCATGGGGGCATTGATGGCGGTGCGTTCGGAGGCCTTTTGACGCATGATATTCCTAGCGTTAATTTCAGGTAAATTAAGACGGCGGCCGAAAAGTGTTTCAATGTAGCCTTGGGTGTGCGCAAGTTTTCGAGTTCTATCCATGTATTCTAATACACCCGGATAGCGTTGAAAGTAGCAATCAATGTAGTGCTGGGCATCCTGCCGTTCAACGCCGAGTTGACGTGCTAACCCAAAGGCTGACATGCCATAAATCAAACCAAAGTTAACTGCTTTGGCGCGGCGCCTTTGTTCGCTTGTAATATCTTCGATGGGCGTATCGAAAATTTCACTTGCCGTTGCGCTATGAATATCCCAACCATTAGCAAAGGCATTTAATAAATTAGGATCCGCGGACAAATGCGCCATAATGCGCAATTCAATCTGAGAGTAGTCAGCTGCAAGCAATACATGATGAGCTGGGGCAATAAATGCTGTACGGATGAGGCGGCCCTCTTCACTGCGGATAGGGATATTTTGTAAATTGGGTTCGCTAGAGGATAAACGCCCGGTTGCAGTAACTGCTTGATTGTATGAGGTATGCACGCGATGAGTGTTTGGGTTTATACGTTTTGGTAATGTGTCAATATAGGTAGATACCAATTTAGTTAAACTTCGATACTCAAGAATGACTGCAGGAAGTCGATAATCAAAGGCCAATTCTTGTAATACTGCTTCAGCAGTAGAAGGTTGGCCAGTCGGTGTTTTAGCAAGAATCGGTAATTGTAGATCATCAAATAAGATCTCTTGCAACTGCTTGGGCGAATTTAAATTAAATGGCTTGTGTGCAAGTGTTAGGGCTTCTTCTTCTAGGGCTTGGATTCTTGCTTTTAAGCGCTCACCATGAGCGATGAGTGTTTGGGCATCAATAAGAACACCCTGTCGTTCCATGTCAGCAAGGACGCTTAATAGCGGTATTTCGATATCATTAAGAACGCGCTTAAGTTCATCATTCATCATTGGGTAGAGGGTTTGATGGAGTCTTAAGGTTATTTCAGCATCTTCAGCGGCATAAGGAGCCGCTTTGCTTATAGGAACTTCATCAAAACGAAGTTGCTTGGCGCCTGTTCCAGCAACGTCTTCAAAGTGAATGGTTTTATGTCCTAAGTATTTTAGCGCAAGGGTGTCCATATCATGGCGGCCTGCTTGGCTATCTAACAGATAAGATTCAAGCATCGTGTCAAACTGAACCCCTTTTAAATGGATTCCATGATTTTTAAAGACGTTCAGGTCATATTTTAAATTTTGACCGACTTTGCCGATGTGAGGATTTTCGAGGATAGGTTTAAGAGCTGATAAAACAAATTCACGATTAAGTTGAGGGCTATTTTCAAGATGAGCGAGTGGAATGTAAGCTGGATACTCCGGCTCAATAGCGAGGGCTATACCAACAATTTGGGCATTCATCACATCAAGACTTGTTGTTTCAGTATCAATGCAAAATAAAGGTGCTGTGCTGAGTTTATCTAACCAATAGTACAGTGTTTTTTTATCAGTAATGATTTCACCACACGATGTTTTTTCAGATGTAGAGAGATTGTTTTCACTGCTCTTTTTGGATGCGGTTAATAGCTCATTGAGCCAAGTTTTGAACTCAAGATTACGTGTGAGCTCAATGAGTGCTTCGCGGTCAAGAGGTTGCAAATAAAGCTCTTCAAGGGCAAGCGGTAAGGATACATCCGTTTTGATGGTCACAAGTGTTTTAGATAGTGAAAGATGAGGTAAGGCCCTCCGCAATTCCTCACCGACTTTACCCCCGATAAGGTCTATGTTAGCTATGAGCTGGTCAAGCGTCTGATATTCGCTGAGCCATTTCACAGCAGTTTTGGGGCCACATTTATGAACGCCAGGAATGTTGTCTGATGTATCACCAACCAAGGTGAGATAATCAATGATCTGTGCCGGCATGACGCCAAACTTTGCTTTGACCCCAGAAATATCTAACATTTGATTTGTCATCGTGTTAATGAGAGAGACATGCTCATTAACCAATTGCGCCATGTCTTTATCACCTGTCGAGATGACTACTTTTTGTGCTTTAAGACTTGCCATATGAGCTAATGTACCAATGACATCATCAGCCTCTACTCCCTCAATAATCATTAGGGGTAAACCCATAGCTTTTAGTAGCGCTACCAATGGGTCAAATTGGCATTTAAGATCTTCAGGGGTTTCTTTTCTGGTGGCCTTGTATTTAGGGTATAGATCATCGCGAAAGGTTTTGCCTTTAGCGTCAAAGACCACAGCAATGTGGTTTGGTTGATAATCCTTAAGAAGGCGCTTTATCATGTTGGCAACCCCATAAATTGCGCCAGTAGGTTGTCCTTTGGAATTCGTCAGTGGGGGTAGAGCATGATAAGCGCGATAAAAATAAGAAGAGCCATCGACTAAAATCAAGGGCCTAGTCATATTTAAACGTTCTCTTTATCGATAAGTTCTAATCGTTGCGCCATGAGGGCAACTTTTTCACTCAATGCTTTAAGGTTTTTACGCATGAGTGGAATACGCGTAGTGGCAAGTTCTTGCTCTATCGCCTTGTCTCTTGGTCTTGCAGGACTTCCTAAATACACATTGCCTTGTTTTAAGTGTTTTCTGGGTGGAACACCAGTTCGTGCACCAAGGATAACTCCATCATCGATACGTACATGATCGCTGACCCCAACATTAGCGGCAAAGACGACGTGATTGCCGCTCGTGCTGCTTCCTGCAATACCTGTAAAGGCACAAAGGATATTGTGTTTTCCGAGCTTCACAGAGTGCGCAATTTGTACCAAATTGTCAATTTTAGTTCCCTCGCCGATAACTGTGGTGCCAAGCGTTGCCCTATCTATCACTGAGTTTGCACCAATTTCAACATCGTCTTCAATGAGAACTGATCCTACGTGGGGCACTTTTAAATGTTGGCCTGCTTCTAATGTATAGCCAAACCCATCAGATCCAATGACAGTTGAAGCATGGATGGAGACACGTGCACCAATTTTACAATGGTCGTAGATAGTCACGTGCGGGTGAAGGATTGTATTAGGCCCTAATGTGACATTGTGACCAATGTAGGTGTGGCTTTTAATGATACAATGATCTCCAATCACACTGCCAGATTCAACAACGACGAAAGGTCCAATGGAGATGTCAATGCCTAAAGTGACATCTTCAGCAATAACAGCATTGGGATGTACACCTGGTGTGGGTTTTCGTTCTGGGTAAAAATGATTGAGTAGTTTGATAAATGCGACGAAGGGATTTGCCACCTTAATTACGGGCTTACAGCTACTTTCAACATTGCTTGAAACCAAAATTGCAGCTGCATCAGAGGCCTCAGCGCGCTTTAAGTTGTCATCTCCATCGGCAAACACCAGCGCATTGGAGATGATGTTATCGATAGGTGATAGTGCAGAAATAATAATACGGTTATCACCAACAACACTTCCCTGTACCAGGGTTGCGATTTCATTCAAAGAAGCCTTCATGTAATGACCTTCATTAGGTTGCAAAAATCGGCAATTATAGCGTTATACTGTCTAAGATGCGAGCTAATATCGACGCAGAATTAATGCAGCATTCGCCCCTCCGAAGGCAAAGTGGTTGGAAAGAGCAATATCAACTCTTTTATGACGTGCAATGTTTGGAACATAATCCAGATCACAGAGCTGATCTGGATTGTGAAGGTTGATGGTTGGAAGCAAAAGCTCATGTTGTAAGCTTAAAGTTGTGGCAATGATCTCCATAGCTCCTGCTGCACCAATTGCGTGTCCAGTCATCGCTTTTTGGGCTGTAATGGGAATATTGTAAGCGTGCTGCTCAAATACAGTTTTAATAGTTTCTGTTTCAGTGATGTCGTTGAGCTGAGTGCCTGTGCCATGGGCATTGATGTATTGTACATCGCTGATAGCAAGCCTTGCGTCATCAAGGGCGCTATGGATAGCTCGTGCTTGCCCCTGGGTGCTAGGTGCTGTGATATGCGATGCATCGCAGCTTGCGCCAAATCCAATAATTTCAGCATAAACTTTTGCACCACGAGCCTTTGCATGCTCTAGCTCTTCTAATACCAAAATACCAGCACCGTCAGCCATCACCATGCCGTCTCGGTTTTTGTCAAAGGGTCTACAAGATATTGAGGGATCTTCATTTTGGGTAGACATCACCCGCAATTTGCACCAGGCTGCCATGATGGTTTCCCATACTAAAGATTCTGTTCCGCCGCATAGGGCTACAGATAAGCGGCCTTGTGAGATTTGTTGATATGCATTGCCAATAGCCTCCGCTGAAGACACACAAGCATTGGAGATAGTTGAGTTTTGTCCGCCTAAGCCAAAGGCAATTGCAATGTGATTGGCAACAGAGTTAGGCATGCCACGTATGACACTCAGTGCAGGAATCTTCCTCCAATTGTCTGTATAAAAAGACCGATAAGCAGATTCGAGCTCAGGTCCTCCACCTAAACTTGTACCTATAAAGGTCGCAGTATGGCGGAGCTCTTCGGCAGTTAACCCTGCACGCTCAATAGCGTGGTGCGCGCAAAATAATGCATACTGAGCAACGCGAGGAAAGCGCTTGGGTTTGTTAAAATCAGGTAAATGCGTCAAGTTGAGATCACTGATTTCACCAGCAACTTGTGTTGTGTAAGGTGTGGCGTCGTAGGATTGAATGCGTTTAATACCACAGGTGCTGTTGATAGCAGCTTGCCAAAAAGCTTCAAGCCCACTGCCAATCGATGATGTGATATCCATACCGGTAATGACAACCCTTTTTTTCATGCCCCATCCTCATTTTAATCTTAGTGCTATTCCGTTGCTCCAAGTTACAACAACTATTAAACCTAGAAAAAACAGAAGAATCCAATGTTTTTTGGGGTCAAGGCTGTTTCAACGTTGGTTGCTCGATTTTGAACTTATGCTCGGTGAATCGCAATACTATAGTGGCTGGAGAAAATCTGTCAAGCCGATCTCCGATGTAGGTTGTTTTCAGACAGGTTTTTCAATAGCAAATGTGTTCCTAAGGCACAAGCGTTGGATCTTTATTCTGCTCATAAAATATTATCCGTTATTCTCTATCCAGGTTTGCAAAGTTTTAAATGGCATTATCCAAAAATCATAGGCATTATTCATCTCAAACCCTTGTCGTAAATATAGATTTAATGCTTTGCGATTCGATGTTTCAACATCAAGAGTAATGGGTAATCCATAGGTTTTCTGAACATAACTCATGCATGATACCAGCAAATAGCTTCCAATGCCTTGATTTTGTTGAATGGGAAGAATGCCAATATCTGTGAAGCGAACGGTGTTTTCTAAGCGCTGCATATGTAGCTTGCCAACAATTTTGCCCTTTTGTTCTATTATAAACAGTTGGTATTCCTTATTTTTAAGCAGAAGTTGAAAATCCGGGTTTTCGCCAGGTCTTTTTGTGGGAAAACAGGCTTCGTTAATCGCTGATAAGCTTGCCCAATCTTGATGAGTCGCCATACGCACGCAAAATTTATCGTAATTAATTGGGGGAGAAATGATGTGAGTGCATTGCATTTGGTATTCAGAGCCTTTGTATACCATGCCGAGTTTCTCTAGCCAGTCGCCATTGCAACAGGTTGGTGTTGAAAAAATAACATTGGTGATGCGCTGCGATTCAAGTAATGGTATTAAGGCCTTTAACATCAAAGTAGCAATTTTCTGGCGACGGAAAGGTTTTGAAACCATCAAGGTAATTTCGCACGCTTCATTATAGAAAAAAAACGCGGCCAAGAAGCCTAATAACTTGTTGTTTTGGAAATACAGTAGATTGCCAGGCAAAGGTCGTTTTTTTCTCAAAAGATGTGGATAGGTTGGTATGGTGTTGAGGTCTGCTTGTTTGCATTGCATCAATAAAGTGTTGAGTGCCTTTTGTTGTTGGTCGGTCAGGCAATGATTTTGGATGATTGAGGCATTCATCGGTGTGGTTAATTTAGAAATGAAAGTTTAATGCATTAAACGCAATTTCGATGGTAATTAACACGATGATAATAATTTCAAGTCGGTGAGAGTGAGTATTTTCAAGGTAGCCGTTGAACATATCAAAAATCTCATTGAGTGTGTCTAAACGATGATTAATGGCATTTACGCGGCGTTGGATGTGTAAATATCTTTCGAGCATGATGTAGTGATCTTCAAGTGTTGGATGCTGCCAGAAATATTTTGGATGATAAAGAAAATTACTGATGAGGTTCATTTCGCTTTTAGCACCCAAGATCTCGCCTATGACATGACGGATCTGCTGACGTGTCACAGTCGTGCCACCCCGATTTGAAAGGCTTTGGATTAAGGGGGTATATTTTTCAATCAATGACTCAAGAACGGTTTCGAAATACTGCAATTTCACCGATTGAGAAAAACCATATGAAAGACTCAGTTTGAGTTCATCACTATCGTTGTCTATGGTAAGACAGTCAACATCAAAGAAATCATGCGGCTCAATGGCAGTTTTATCACCAAATTGATAGTTAAACTCATCATGAACGCGAAATGAAGAAATGGGTTTATCAGCAAAAAGGCGGATGGTATCGAGATATGCATCAATTTGATGGCGTTTCACTCCCCACGATACAACGGTTCCATTTTTAAAAACAAAGACCAACAAGTCTTTGGTATCAGTGCGGCAAAGTTTGAGAAGGTCTCGAGCTTTGACAGATACATAACCCTCAAGAGCTGATTTGCAGTAATTATCTAATCGGGTTAAATCGATACTATTTGCAATACAAAAACTTAAGCACTCCATGATGTATGTTCTACCTTTGAGAGATGCTCCCCCAATACAAGATCTTTACTTTGGGAGATTAAATTGTTGATTATAGCAAAAAAAAAATCAACCTACACGTTTTCGGTTTCTTCTTTCTCGGCATAAGCTTTTTTCCTGTCTGTTTTACCACTTAACCATTGTGGACAAACTTCAAGAATTTCAGCAATTTTCTTAAGATCATCATCAGGAGGTAGCATGTGGCCAAAAATCATTGCGTTTGCTAAATGGCGAGTTACGCCGAACACTTTTGAAACGGCTTTGGTTTTTTCAGCCAAGTCTTCAGGAAAACTTAACAAAGATAACTCACGGTTAAATCGTTGAGAAAAAACTTTGCTGTTCATTTTTTCGCTCCTTGAAAAAAATAGTGTTCTAAATTGTGCTTAAAAAAACACTCCCTAGTTAACTTAGGGCTGAGTAGCAAATCAACCCAATTCGAATAATAACAGCGATTTTGGGTGGGTAGAACGTAACACTAACCTTGAAAACAGGCATCTTGGCTGAAATGATAACACCAAGATATCATTTTGCCGTTCAATCCTTGATTACAGCAAGATCTTTATAACTTATTTTATTGTAATAGAAAAGTCTTTATTACAATTCATCTCTTCTTGGGTCTGTTGACAATTCGTTTTTGAAAACGTTTTAAAGTGTCCACCTCACGAAGGCGTTGTAGAGCAATAGAAATTAAGGTGACCGCATTTCTACGGTCTTGTCGCTTAGGTCTCATGATGCTTGGAAATAATTTAGATTGAGTTCGCGAGCCGCTTTTACATCATCAAGTCGTTTGATTGGTAAATGGAGGGGCGCTTCTTTTAACAGCTCGGGTGTGTTTTTGGCTTCTTGCAGTATCGTTTTCATGGCGGTAACAAAGGTGTCTAGCTCAGCTTTGCACTCAGTTTCGGTTGGTTCAATGAGTAAGCATTCTGGTACTAGCAGTGGAAAATAGGTCGTAGGGGCGTGAAATCCATAATCCAATAGGCGTTTAGCAAGATCCATGGCTGTGATGCCATAGTTTTTCTTTTCATTTTTTAACGTGAGCAGGAACTCATGGCTTGCACGTCGTCCAGGATATGCTTCAGTAAAACCTGCCTTTTTTAATTCAGAAAGAAGGTAGTTGGCATTGAGGGTCGCATATTCTGATACGCGTAAGAGACCTTCTTTGCCCAATACACGGATGTAAAAATAAGCCCGCATTAAAATACCCGCATTGCCCATGAAACACGATAATCGACCAATGCTCTGGGGGTAATCGTTTTTATCGGCGAATCGGTATTGATGGTCATCTTGGATAACTAACGGTAAGGGTAAGAACTGCTGTAGTCTTTTTCCCACGGCAACTGGTCCCGCCCCTGGTCCACCACCGCCATGAGGCGTAGCAAAAGTTTTATGCAAGTTAAGATGCATGACGTCAAACCCCATATCACCTGGTCTGACTTTTCCTAAAATAGCATTTAGATTCGCACCATCGTAGTACAATAAGCCCCCCGCTTGGTGAACTATTTCAGCAATTTCTTTGATGTCTCGCATAAACAAACCCAAAGTAGATGGGTTGGTGAGCATAATACCAGCGGTTTTAGGGCCTACTTTTTGGCGTAATTCATCAAGATTAATATCACCGTCAGCGCCTGTTTGAATTTCTACAACTTTGTAGCCACACATTACAGCAGATGCTGGATTTGTACCGTGAGCAGCATCTGGAATTAGTATTTCATCGCGCAAGCTGTCACCACGAGACTGGTGGTAGGCTTTGATCATCGCAACGCCTGCAAACTCACCTTGGGAGCCTGCCATGGGGGTTAACGATACGCCAGACATCCCTGTGATTTCACATAAGTACTGCTGAAGAGAATAAAGTGCAGATAGAAATCCTTGGCTTTTATCGTCCTGTTGTAGGGGGTGCCGGTTGAGAAACCCTGCAATAGATGCGGCTTTGTGGACTCCTCTGGGGTTATATTTCATGGTACACGAACCCAATGGGTAAAAATGGGTGTCAATTGAGAAATTCTTCTGTGAAAGACGAGTATAGTGTCTTACCACTTGTAATTCTGAACAGGCGGGCCAACGAGGAGGTGTTTTGCGTAATAGTTCGCTAGGGATCGGTGATGATGTATGTTCAAATTTTGGCGCTTGAGCGCTTGCTTGGCGGCTCTTTTGGGATTTTTCAAAGATCAACATAGTTTGCCTTCCGTTTTTTGGATGATGTCTTTAAGCTCGTCTCGATGCTTCACGGGGGTAAATTCGATGAGCTGATAATCTGCAATATCAGCAAGTTGGTAAGGGTCATTTTGAAGCACCGCTTCTAATTGCTCACGGTCTTTAGTTAAGGCGATGAGGATGCCGCCGACACGCGGCTTCATAGGTCCTGACAATAAAAACAAGCCTTGTTTGTAGTGGTCGTCAAGAAAGGCGCGGTGTGCTTGGAGGTATTTGTCGACTTCCGCGATAGGGGCTTTGTAAGTTAGTTGCACAATGAACATATTATGCCTCAGCTTTCATGATGAGGCTAAGTGCCTCAGCATAGGTTGTGATATCTTTTTGCGTTCGCATTTCTGTAGCACAAACCAAGAGTGTATTCGGTAAGTTTGAATAATGCAGGTAAGCGTTATAGCCTCCGGCGATGCCATGAGAACCGAGAGCATGCAAAATTTCATCCACGGGTTTTTCAAACTTGAGCAACGCTTCGTGAAAGTATGGGCTGCTAAATTGTAGTGTGACGCCATTGATATTTGTTAGAGCTTTTACCAATGCTTGTGTGTTCTGATGACAAGTGTTTGCAACAGACGCCAATCCTTCTGGTCCAAGCATGCTCATGTGAATCGTTGCAGCAGTGACCAATAAACCTTGGTTGGTACAGATGTTTGATTTAGCCTTTTCGCGACGAATATGTTGCTCTCGGGCTTGTAGGGTGAGAGAGAAGCCACAATTGCCGTCTTTATCTAGGGTGCGACCAATAAGGCGTCCCGGCATTTGGCGGACATGTGCTAATTTCGTGCTAAAAAATCCAAAGTAGGGGCCGCCGGATGCCATGGGTGCCCCTAGGGGTTGTCCTTCACCACAAACGATATCTACACCCTCTGTGCCATATTGACCAGGGGGTTTCAAAAGTCCAAGAGATATGGGGTTAACACAAGCGATGCTGATGGTATTGTTATTACGTGCCCAATCTGTCATTTCATCAACTGCTTCTAGACAACCAAAAAAATTAGGCTGAGCAATCACTAACGCAGTAACGTCTTTTCCGCTGTAATTCTCTAAAGCAGCGATCGGGGTAGTGCCGAGCTCCTTGGCAAAGGGTAAGGTGATGATTTCAATGTGTTGATTGCGAACTATAGTTTCTAAGGTTTCTCGATAGAGTGGATGAACTGTACCCGCTATTAATATTCGGTTGGTTTTACTGAGACGATTAATCCTAATCGCCATCAGTACTGCCTCAGCAAGGGCTGTCGCTCCATCGTACATAGATGCATTGGCAACATCCATGCCAGTGAGCTCAGCTATCATCGTTTGGTATTCATAGAGAAGCTGTAACGTTCCTTGACTTGCCTCAGCTTGATAAGGTGTATAAGCGGTAAGAAACTCACCACGGGAGGCTATATCCCAAACCGCTGCGGGAATGTGATGCTCATAACTTCCTGCACCAATAAAGCAGGTGCCATTGAGATTTTGGCTGGCTAATTGATGGGCATGCGCAAGCATATCCATCTCATTTATTCCCATTGGTATGTTATTTAACTCATCAAATTTAAGAGAGGAGGGAATTTCATCGAAGAGTGATTGAGTGCTTTGCGCCTGAATGCTTTGAAGCATAGCCTCTTTATCTTCAGGGGTGTGAGGAATGTAGGGCATATTAGTGATCCTCTGCTATCTCTTTTTCGTAATCAGATGCACTTAATAAATTGTTAAAGTCATTATCGTGCGTTGCTTTCAATTTTAGGAGCCATCCCGATCCATAGGGATCGCGATTGACAATCGCAGGATCTTCATTGATTTCTTGATTGACTGCGAGAACTTCCCCACTGATTGGCGCATAAACATCAGATGCTGCTTTGACGGATTCAACTACTGCTATCTCATCACCTGCTTCGAACCTGTCACCAACCTGTGGCAACTCTACAAAAACCATGTCTCCTAGGAGTTGTTGTGCATGTGCGGTGATGCCAACAATAATTTCGTCTTGGGTTAGGCTAACCCATTCATGGGTTTTGGTATACTTTAAACGCTCTGGTATTTCGTTCATGATCAAATCCTTAATAATGAAGTTTGGGCAAACCATTAGATGCCTTTGCCGTGCTTTACAAAACGAGCTTTACCAACGTGTGCTTTGGCATGTTTGCCACGAATATCAACCAGTACTTCATCTCCAGTATCGATGGGTACCCGCGCGAAGGCAATGGACTGGTTCAGTGTTGGTGAATAGCTACCACTGGTGATTATTCCATCCTGATGACCTTCAATAATTACTTTTTGCCCAGCACGCATGATGCCTTTGCCTTCGAGTTTGAGGCCTACAAACTTTCGCTTCAAGCCCTGCTGTTTTTGAGAGAGTAATGCGCCCATGCCAATAAAATCTCGGTCTTGAGGTTGCCACTTTATAGTCCACTCAAGACCTGATTCAAGAGGCGTTGTTGTTTCATCCATATCTTGCCCATAAAGGAGCATTCCTGCTTCTAGACGTAAGGTATCGCGTGCGGCAAGACCACAAGGTTTAACGCCGGCATCCAATAGCTGATTCCAAAGGATGGCAATGTCTTCATTGGGTAGAATAATTTCAAGGCCATCTTCACCTGTGTAGCCTGTCCTGGCAAAAAAACGATGCCCCACATCAACACTCTCAAAATAAGTCAGTGTCGAAATAGCATCGATTTCAGCAGGACTTAACACACTAAGGGTTTTTTGAATTGCTTCTGGCCCTTGAATTGCAAGCATGGCGAGCTCAGTACGTTCTTGCAACCCCGCAGAAAATCCACTGATTTTAGATCTTATCCAGGCGAGATCCTCGTTTCTTGTTGCGGAATTTAATACCATTCGGTAATTATCAGGGGCACGCTGATACACAATTAAATCGTCAATAATGCCACCATGCTCATTGCACATACAGGTATAGAGCGCACGCCCTGTATGCTCTAGGAGGTCGACATCGTTGGTTAACAGTTTACGCAAAAATTGTCGGCCACCGGCGCCTAATACATCCACAACAGTCATGTGAGAAACATCGAACATGCCGGCATGTTGCCTGATGATATGGTGCTCTTCAAGTTGCGAGCCATAGTGCAGAGGCATTTCCCAACCATGGAAGTCAACCATTCTTGCGCCGAGTGCTTGGTGATTGGCGTAAAGAGGTGTTTTGGCAATCATTGCATATCCTTCAGTTCACCCTCGAGTAGGAGAGATTATACCCGGATGATGGAACTCGGCAAGAGGATGAATGGCGTTCGATATTGTATTTTGTTTAACTTTAATTGTGAGGTTTTGGAGTAGGGTTTGTCTTTGGCAAAGCCTTTGAATTTGATGCAGAAGTTGGTTTGCTTGCAGCACTGCTTATCGCATCATCAGTTGGATGCGCATCAGCTGTGCACTGGCAGGGTGGCGTTGCAATAGTTGATGTCATGCTTGTGATAGCATATCCCCGAATTCCCTGACCAGAAGCTACTGTTGTAAAATTTATTGTGATATTAAGGGTTTGTTTTTGTAGGTACTGTGGGTTTTTGTAGACGACAAGTAACGGCATCTTAGCTTGCCATGCGTTGTTGCCTACGGATTTAATCATAGGTGGTAATGTTGCTACCGCACTGACATCATAAGCATTTTTCTTTACGGTATCGGGTAATTTGGAAGCATTTAGTGCATTGCTATACGCAATCCATCCCTCAGCGGTAAAATAAAAAGCAATCTGTTTTTGTCTTTCTAAAAAGTTTTGATAATTATAGGTATAAGTTGCAACAATCGCCTCATTTGCCCAGACCACAAGTGCTGTATTATTGTCATCAGCGTGGGTGTTCCATGGTAAAATGATGAGCATCAAGGAGAGGATCAATGCCTTAAGATGGTTCATTTCAGTTCCTGTCTGAGTTTGTTCTCATAATATATAATGACTAAGGCGTGTTGACAATTGCTCCCACCGATCTACAGTAGTTTTTACAATATGAAGAGCAATGGTGAAGCGCTGTTTCTAACGATTGTCGGTTGAGGATATTCGTTGCCAGAGGATGAGAGTTTTTTTTATACCAATTGATCGCAACGCTTGGCCAAGCGCGCCAAATAGTAGATCAAAAAATGACCAAATTAATTAGAGCATGGAAATGACCAGCGATTTATATCGTAACTACGATGAATTTCTGTCACAGCAAGACCTTTTATGATAATTTACGCGCTTTTCTGAATGGTTTCATTTATCCTTTAAAGGACGGGGGGGTAAACGCTTAACTTGTAGGGATAAACACCAGGAGAGGCGTTGTGGATAACAATCGTATTTACTTTGCCAATCGTGAAAACGTTAGCCGATTTTTGAATCAATGGGATGTGCTGTTGCTCATCTTTGTTTTTTCTATCTTGTTTTTTTTCGGTTGGGCGGGTCATCAAATGGCAACGCCTTATTCTTTGGGTACGCCACTGCCAATCTCGCTTGACCCGACTATGTTGCCTTTCTATGCCTTACGAACCGTGCTACGCATGTTTATAGCCCTTGGCTTTTCAATGCTTTTTGCTCTGGTGTTTGGTGCTTTGGCAGCGAAATACCGGCGTGTAGAGCTTGTCATTATTCCTGCGATTGATGTTTTACAATCTGTACCGGTATTGAGTTTTCTTGCTATCACGATTACGGGCTTTATTAGACTTTTTCCTCATAGCTTGCTTGGTCCTGAATGTGCGTCTATTTTTGTTATTTTTACGGCACAAGTTTGGAATATCACTTTTAGTTTTTATCAATCGTTACAAATGCTGCCTTATGATTTGCGAGAAGCAGCGGCGATGTTTCAGTTGTCTCCTTGGCAGCGTTTTTGGAAAGTTGAAGTACCTTATTCAATGCCAGGATTATTGTGGAATATGATGATGTCGATGTCAGCAAGTTGGTTTTTTGTAGTGCTTTCAGAAGCCATTTCCGTTGCTCATCAAGAGATCCGTTTGCCAGGGGTTGGATCATATATTGCCTTGGCCATTATGCAAAAAGATCTCTTTGCCGTAGGTTATGCCATTTTAACGATGGTGGTAGTGATCTTTCTTTACGATCAGATTTTATTTAGGCCTTTGATTGCTTGGTCTGAGAAATTTAAATCAGAGCAATCTGCCGATGACGAAGAGTATCAATCATGGTTGATTGATTTTGTGCGTCGTAGTCGATTGATGTGGTTCGCAGAGGAAGCTGCTGCTATCTTAAGAGACAGATTTGTAAATACACGTCTTTTTAGCAAACAACGAGCAAAACCTTTATATGAAATCGATGTTGAGCAGCAAAAGCGCACTGATTGGTTGTGGAATACCCTAGTCATATTGACGATAGTTGTCGCTGGTTACAAATTGTTGCACTATATTCTCAATGTGCTCAATTTTGAGGAAATATTACATGTTTTTTATTTAGGTGCTGCAACTGGATTGCGCGTGGTGGTGCTGATTATATTAAGTTCTTTGCTTTGGATCCCAGTTGGTGTATGGGTGGGGTTACGACCTCGTTTAGCACAGAAAATTCAGCCGGTGATTCAATTTTTCGCAGCATTTCCTGCCAATCTGTTTTATCCGTTGTTTGTGATTGCTATTGTCGAGTTTCATCTGAGTGTGGAAATTTGGGTGACACCTTTGATGATTTTGGGTACACAATGGTACATCCTATTTAATGTTATTGCTGGGGCATCGATGATTCCAAGGGATCTATATTTGGTTGCAGATAATTTTGGATTGAAAGGATGGCAATGGTGGCGGCGGTTAGCATTACCGGGTATTTTTCCTTTCTATATTACAGGTGCGATTACTGCTGCAGGCGGGGCTTGGAACGCTAGTATTGTTGCTGAATGGGTTAGCTGGGGCAGCACAACCTTGAAGGCCACCGGATTGGGTGAATATATTCAAGCCAGTACTATTGCGGGTGATTTTCAAAAGCTTGCTTTAGGAACAGCCATGATGTGTATATATGTCTTGATGTTTAATCATGTCATTTGGCGGCCCTTATATCGTTTAGCGCAAGAGCGCTTTCATTTGAATTGAGACAAGATATGCATTCTTCTAAAACAATTATTGCTATTGAGCATTTGCGAAAAGCATTTAAAAAAGCCGCCACTCAGGATTTGTTAGTGCTCGAAGATGTTAATTTTGAGTTGCAAGAGGGTGAAATCGTAGCCCTCCTCGGTAAGTCGGGCTCTGGAAAATCAACACTCTTAAGGATTATTGCAGGTCTGGTGTCGCCGACTAGTGGCGAAGTGTTTTATCGTGGATCACCTGTTAGAGAACCTGTGCCGGGTATTGCCATGGTCTTTCAATCTTTTGCTTTGATGCCATGGTTAACCGTATTGGAAAATGTAGAATTAGGCCTTGAGGCGCAAGGGGTTCCGCGTGAAGAGCGAAGACGTCGGGCTATTGAAGCAATTGATACGATAGGGCTTGATGGTTTTGAATCAGCTTTTCCTAAAGAATTGTCTGGCGGTATGCGTCAGCGAGTTGGTTTTGCGCGGGCATTGGTGATTAATCCAGATGTTTTGTTGATGGATGAACCGTTTTCAGCTCTCGATGTTTTAACTGCTGAGAACTTAAAATCAGATTTGTTGCGCTTGTGGCAAGAGAAAAAAACCAACACCAATGGCATCTTGCTGGTGACTCATAATATCGAAGAGGCCGCAATGCTTGCTGATAGAATCGTGATTTTGGGTAGTGACCCCGGTTATATTCGTGCGGATTTACCTGTCAACATCGCACAACCCCGAGCAACAGAGCGGCCAGAATTTCGGGCGTTGGTGGATAGAATTTATACGTTAATGACTACGGGTGGTAGGGAGAAAACTCGCCATGCCCAACGTGAGCGACAAATTGGGTTAGGTTATCGCTTGCCTGATGTCGAACCTTCAGAGTTATCGGGTTTGATTGAAACCATGAAGTCTTTTGAAGAGCGGATTGATTTGCCTGAGCTTGCTGATGAACTTATGATGAATGTTGATGATCTATTCCCTATCTTAGAAACCTTGGAAATTTTAGGTTTTGCTAAAGTTGTGGATGGTGATATTCATTTGAGTGAGCTTGGCCGTCAGTTTTCAGAAGCTGATCTTCAAGAGCGCAAGCAGTTGTTTGCTGAGCGTTTGCTAGAGAAAGTACCCTTGGCCCAATATATTCGCAGGGTCTTGGATGATAAAGTTGGGCATCGTGTTTCTGAAGAACGCTTTTTAAGCAAGCTTGAGGATTATCTTAGTGAAAAAGAAGCCGAGCGTGTTTTAAAGACCATGATTGACTGGGGGCGCTACGCTGAAATTTTCGCCTATGATTTTAATACAGGGATCCTTCGGTTAGAGCAGCAGGGCGAGTGAGTAGCCTTGGTCATGAATTTGCATGATTTTGACGTTTTGCTTCAACCAATAAAAAATCTAAAATCTCAATGAGATGCTCTTCTGTCTTTGCCATTTGTAGGTCAGTTTTAAATTGATTATTCACTACAAACGCAGGTACCGCATTGATATGATCTCGCGCCATTAGGGCTTTACCGCTGCTGATTTGAAGATTTATGCTTGGGGAAGTGAGAAAAGCGCTTTTCGCAATGTCTGCTTTGACGCCATGTGCGGCGAAAAAATCAATCATGGCTTGGTTGCTATTGAGAGCCTTTTTGTCGATGAGAATGGTTTTAAATAAGATAGGGTTTAATTTGTCTGAGAGTGAGAGGGCGTCTGCGGTATAAAATGCTTTTGCGTAAAACTCCCAGTCGTTATTAAAGACTACTGGCACTTTGGTGAAATAGATTGCATCGCCTTTTTTTGTGGCCCAGGCGTTAATAGCGGGTTCTAATCGATAACACCAGGGACAGCCATAGCTAAAAAATTCAGTCACTTCAATGCCGTTTTTTATGCTGCTCGGTACTTTACCCGCATTAACCAGCTCATAGTCCTTCCCAACGACTAAATCAGCACTATTGCTTGTTAGTGTGATTAGAAATAACAGCACCGAGCAACCAATTTTAAGCATGTGAGCCACCTTCTAACAAACCATTTAAAACGGATGAGTCTATCATGCAATAATGACATTCTGCTAGAGCGGATCGGAGTGGTTCAAAATAACAACAGTATTTAACGTGTTTAATGTTACACTTGTGGCTATTAAGCCATATAGATGTGAACGATATGTTAAAAAATCCCTATTCAAAAGCCTCCTTTCTGAAAAGTGCTGCCCAGGCGTCCCAATTGCCAGAAGATGCCGGTTATGAGGTTGCCTTTGCCGGGCGATCCAATGCTGGGAAATCGAGCGCTTTGAATTGTTTAACTGGTGTTAGGCAGCTTGCTCGGACCAGTAAAACTCCAGGGCGCACGCAACTTATCAATGTATTTACTTTGGGGGATTCAACGCGACGCCTTATTGACTTACCTGGTTATGGATATGCCAAAGTGGCCATGCAAGTCAAAGTAGATTGGCAAAAAAACTTAGCGCATTATCTTGATGTTAGAAAAAGCCTTAAAGGATTGGTGCTTTTAATGGATATTCGACATCCACTCAAAGCTTTGGATGAGTCGATGATTGACTGGGCGTATGGTCGAGAGTTACCGGTACATATTCTTCTAACTAAGGCTGATAAATTAAGCCGTGGTCAGGCACAAAGCACATTGATCAAAGTGCGCGAGCATTATGAGTTGATGGAGGCGCTTGTTACAGTACAGACATTTTCCTCATTGAAAAAAACAGGCGTGGATGAGCTCATGCATCGATTGAATGAATGGTATGAGTTTGAATTATTGGATTGAGCTAGTGTTCATCATTAATCTGTTTTTCTAGCTCCTGTAATAATTCTCGCACCGTATTCAAGGGCAGTCCCATGACAGAATAAAAGCAACCGTCGATATGAGAAATATATTGTCCAATATAACTTTGAATGCCATAACCACCTGATTTATCATGATAATTTCCTGTTGAGAGGTAATGGTTGATTGCCTCATCAGGGAGGTTGGCGAAGGTCACTGTGGTTTGTTGCATCACGATGTTTTGATAAGTGTTATGAGCGATGCCGACACTTGTGATGACCTCGTGGCTCTTGCCAGAAAGGCTTTTCAAAATCTCAAAAGCATGTAGGCGGTCGCGAGGCTTGCCGATGATTTTACCATCTAAGACAACCTCAGTGTCAGCGCATAACACAGGCAGTGATTTTAGGCGGTCTTCTTTGATTTTGGTTGTCGCAGCGAGTAATTTCTCGTGCGTTACCCGCATCGAATAAGCTATTGCCGTTTCATTTGGTGCAATGATTTCAGGCGTGTCGACTAGTAGAAGCTCAAATGCTACGCCCATTTGGGTGAGTAGTTCTCTTCGTCTAGGACTTTTTGATGCTAAATAAATTTTCATTCGTGTCCAATATGTTTAATAATTGCCGAGAAATCAAGCTCTCCTTGCGCTTGGTCAATAAATGCTTGGTAAAGGCTGGTCGCTTGTGCGCCCATTTTGGTATTGATGCCGACCGATGTTGCCGATTGCTGGCTTAAATTGAGGTCTTTGAGCATCATTGCCGCACTAAATCCTGGTTGGTAATGATTGTTTGCAGGTACATTTTCAAGGATGCCTGGGACTGGGGTATAGTTACTGATGGCCCAGCATTGTCCCGAAGAATTGGTTACCACCTCAAATAATTTTTCCGAAGTAAGGCCTAGTGCTTCACCGAGGATAAAAGCTTCTGATATGGCAATCATCGAGATACCTAAGATCATGTTGTTACATATCTTTGCTGCTTGCCCGCTGCCAGCAGCTCCTGCATGGATAATTTTTTTCCCCAAGGATTTGAGATAGGGCAATGATTTTTGAAAGGCCTCTTCACTTCCTCCAACCATGAAGGTGAGCCGTGCCTCAGTTGCACCTAAAACACCACCCGAGACCGGCGCATCAATGGCGAGTCGATGGTCTTTTATAGCAGCGTCGTGGATTTCACGAGCGCTTTCTACATCGATAGTGGAGCAATCAATGAATAAAGTTGTTTGAGATGCCAAAGTAAATAAACTTTCTTGGCCTAAATAAATACTTTTTACTTGTGGACCAGTTTGTAGCATCGTGAAGATGACGTCTTGCTCTGTTGCTGCTTCAAGAAGAGTATTTGCTCCCACGCCGCCTGACTCAACGAAAGCTTTGATGGCTGAAGATTGGAGATCAAAGCCTGTCACTCTATGCCCTTGTCGAATCAAATTGATGGCCATGGGACGCCCCATGTGCCCTAAACCAATGAATCCAATACGTGCCATTTGAGTAACCTCTATTGGTTGGTTGGCATTGCAAACGCATGAACATTGTGATCATGCGCGGGCCATTTACTGGTGATGGTTTTAAGCTTAGTGTAAAAATGTATACTTTCAAGGCCATGCATAGAGGTATCGCCAAACGAAGATTGTTTCCATCCGCCAAAAGGATGATTCGCGACCGGTACTGGAACGGGGATATTTACCCCAACCATTCCAACTTGCACCTGTTGAGAGTATGTGCGTGCTGTAAGCCCATCACGAGTAAATATCGCTGTACCATTGCCATATTGGTTGCGATTTACCAGTGCCAGCGCTTCTTCAAACGAATTGACTCGAATCACAACGAGCACTGGACCGAAAATTTCATTTTGATAGATAGACATCTCTTCTGTGACGTTATCAAAGAGTGTTGGACCTACAAAAAATCCTTGGGGGTTTACAGGGTGTTGAAATGTGCGCCCATCAACGATAAGTTTCGCCCCCTCTTGTACCCCCTCATCAATAGCTTTGAGTACGCGCATTCTATGGGCATGACTTATCAGAGGGCCCATGTCAGTATCTGGTACATCACCGCTGTCTATTTTAATTTTACTAATGAGCGAGCTGAGATGCTGAACTAGACTATCCGCAGTGTTTGAACCCACTGCAACCACGACAGAAAGTGCCATGCAGCGTTCTCCAGCTGAGCCAAAGGCCGCACTCAGAATGGCATTGGCAGCTTGATGTAGATCTGCATCAGGCATCAGCAGCGCATGATTTTTTGCTCCCCCAAAAGTATGTGCACGTTTTCCCAAAGATGTGGCTTCGGTGTAAATAGCCCTCGCAACCGGTGTTGAAGCAACTGCGGTGAGAGCAACAATATCTCGATGATGGATGAGGTAATCGACCGTTGTTTTATCGCCATGGATACAATTGACGACCCCTTGAGGGAGACCTGCATCGTGTAACAACTCTAACAAACGTAGTGGGGCCGATGGGGCTTGCTCAGAGGGCTTGAGGATGAACGTGTTGCCCGCTGCAATTGCCGGAATCATCATCCATACTGGTACCATGACGGGGAAATTAAACGGTGAAATCCCGGCGCATACGCCAATTGGTTGACGAAATGTGGTGCAGTCAATCCCTGCTGCGACATTGGCTGAGAAGGTCCCTTGTAATTGGCTGATAAGGCTACAATGGTGCTCTACAACTTCGATAGCCCTGAGTACCGAGCCTTTTGCATCTTCTAGGGTTTTTCCATGTTCTCTAATAACAATGTGGGCTAAATCGAGCAGATTTTTTTCCAATCCTTCGCGAAATTTAAATAAAATCCGCGCTCTTTTTAAAGGAGGCGTTTCAGACCAAAATCCCCAAGCGGCTTTAGATGATTGAATTGCCTGTTCACAGGTTTTATTAGTTGCAAAGTCAACACGACCAATGATTTTACCAACCGCTGGATTATAAAGATCGAGTCCGGCTGTATTTTTTTCTTCGTAAGGTTGTCCGTTGATGAAATGAGGGACCGTATAAACCATGGTCAAACTCCTTGTCCTTTATCTACGAGGCTCAATGTGACTTGATATTGGCGCCCATCCCCCGGCGTGTTTTGTCCTTTTGTCTCAATGACGACGACTTCTGCCAATTCTTTCACTTTACGCAGAGCATCCTGAATTGCTTCATTGATGCTCGAGCTCGAATAACCAATGATATCGCCTGCTTTAAGTCGTGTCATATTTTTCATCCATGTGACAAGGGATTTCAGTCTACCATGGAGGTTTGCTTTACAAAAGGATTAGCTTTAGGCTGCGGCAGCTCAAAAAAATACGCATCACTTCTTATACAAAGACACTGAGCTCAATCCTTTTGTAGGTAGCTTTAGATCGCGGGCTTTTGTAACGAGGGTGTCAAAAGTCACTTCTAGAAAATTTCAAATGTGTGCTGGGGTAACAATTGTTCTAGCCCATAATAAAGCTCATTCAACTGCAATACTTCCTGACAGGCAAGCAATAATCCTGGCA
This sequence comes from Legionella sp., assembly GCA_044233795.1. GTDB lineage: Bacteria > Pseudomonadota > Gammaproteobacteria > Legionellales > Legionellaceae > JBIIJL01. The sequence continues at coordinate 65,859 of JBIIJL010000002.1, forward strand.
TGAAACATGAGCGGTCGATGCTGTTGTGTGTAATTGACAATGTTTCACCGGTATTGCCAAAAATAACGCTTTGTTGCGCAAGGACACCGGGGAGTCTCAGAGAGTGAATCAATACATCTTGATAATCTGCGCCTCGGGCATGCGGAATAATTTCTTTGATAGGAAACTGATTTTTTTTATCTCCACGCGCTTCTTTGATCATTTCGGCAGTTTTCATCGCGGTGCCTGAAGGGGCGTCTAATTTTAAAGGGTGATGTGCTTCAATGATTTCAACGTCTGGCAATGAACGTGCGGCAAAAGCTGCAAACTGCATCATGAGGACTGCTGCAATTGAAAAATTGGGGACAATGATACCGCCTAGTTTTTTTTCAAACGCAAGTGCTTTTAGGGATTGGATTTGATCGGGCATTAGCCCAGTTGCACCAATCACCGGGTGGGCATTGTTTCTGATAATTGTAACACTGTTCTCGTACACGCAGTCAGCTTGGGTGAGCTCAACCACGATTTGCGCTTGGCTTTCGAGTATCGCTTGTTGTAAGTTGTCTTCCCGGCCTAATTCGCCCACCACTTGGAAGGCTGGGTGATTTTTGAGGGTATCAGAAGTAATGCGACCCATTTTGCCTCGGGCACCATTGATAATTACTCGCGTTTGCATAGTATCTCCACGTCAGCTGATTAGATTAATGATCATTTGACCATCAGCTACGGCATTATTTTTGTGCGTTATCGACTGTAGTTGATCTGCGCGTTTCAGGTGGTTTCTCTTTGTTGGAGGCATGAACGGTTCGCCAAGCCCAAATACTTGCTGGAATCCATCCAACAACCGTCGCCTGAAGTATGAGGGCAACAAATGCGCCACCCGGATTATCTTTGATAAGCAGGGCTAACCAGGGGAATGCAACCGCTAAAAATGACATGAAAATTTGTTGCACACTAATGATCATATGAATGACATCCTCAGAGAGTATTTTGTATAAGTTTTAAGTCAAGGCCCCCTATTTATGGGGATACAAAAGACATTATACACTGTGCTCGGCGTGACTTGCAAAATGCATTTAAACGCTGTACATTGCTCGATCATTTTCGGGCATCACGCTCTTCGCCTAGTAAACATCAATTATTATTTTAGGGTCATAGCATGAGGAATCAGGCATTACATCCGCGCACTGTAATAATCAATAAGGATCAAAAAAATCAAGCCAAATTGGCGCGTCTTAATGCATTGGCCTGGCTTGCAAAAGTTTTTCCTAAGGCTTTTGATACGGTGTCGAACATTCAACCTTTAAAACTTGGTATCATGGAAGATATTTTGATCCATGCAGAAGAAGCAAAAGCCGCAGGAATTTCTAAGAGCAAATTGCGTGAGGCCGTAGTAATTTTTACTCGGCGGATTGATTATTTGGCCTGCCTTAAGGCTCAGGAAATGCGAATTGATTTACTGGGGTGCCCTGTAGTTTCTGTAACCCCTGAAGAGGCTGAACTTGCGTCATTAAAAATTAAGAAACGTGTGGAAAAGAGCGCCAAAAATGCGCGTAATAAATTATCTACTAAGCCTAAAGCTTGGGTGAATACTAAATTTGCTGAGCCGATACAAAACGTTGTGGCCAAAAAGCCAGTTTCTTACTTAGATAGAAACAGGGATGATTTTTTAGATGATCAAGGTTGTGGCGTTAGCAATAAACCTGCAGTGACGGTAAAGCGCAAGTCCTCTCGGGCGTTTGATCCAGAAGCCGTGTTGCGCCTCAAAGAAAAGTTAGGATTATCTCGAAAAGATCACTCCTTTGAAAAAATACCTGACTAAATCCTGATAGTTAACGCACTCTCATCACTTAGGATCTGTTGACAATTCGTTTTGTAAAATGTTCTAAAGTCTCCATGGTATTCAGAGAACGCCTTTATGACGCGAACAAGCCTCGTCATGAAGGCGTTGTAGAGCAATTGTCAACACGTTGCTCTAGTTTGTTTATGCAATGCAAAATTATTGAGTTTTGTTTCGTTGAAGAGCCCGTTCCTCTAATGCTGCAACCGCCGGTAGGATATTACCTTCAAGGTACTCAAGGAATGCACCACCACCTGTCGAAATATATGAAATTTGTGTGGTCAAATCATACTGGTCAATGGCTGCTAGAGTGTCACCTCCTCCCGCGATGGAAAAGGCGTCGCTATTAGCAATGGCAATAGCCACTGCCCGGGTTCCGTAGGAAAACTGTGGAAATTCAAATACACCAACAGGTCCGTTCCAAATGATGGTCTTGGCATCACCTAGCAGGGCAATGTATCGGGCAACAGTTTCTGGCCCAATATCCATGATCATATCGTCGTTGGCAAGATGATTAAGTGATTTATTATAAGCAGGGCAATTTTCACTCAGAGATTTTCCTACCACGACATCTGAGGGGAGTGGAATTTTGCAGCCAACTGATACAGCGAGGTCTAAGATGCTTCGTGCTTCCTCTAAAAGACTTGTCTCATGTAATGACATGCCGACATCAATCCCTTCTGCTTTAAGGAAGGTATTAGCAATTCCGCCGCCTGGGATCAGCACATCAACCATGCCCACCAACTCTTTGAGTAAGGAAAGTTTAGACGATACTTTTGCTCCGCCAACAATCGCAACGATAGGCTTTTCTGGGTTCTTGAAGACGTGCTGCAAGGCCTCTAATTCGCGCACTAATAGAGGGCCTGCCGCGGCAATCGCTGCATGCTTAGCGATGCCACAGGTAGATGCGTGCGCACGATGCGCTGTACCAAAGGCGTCCATCACAAATACATCACATAATCTTGCGAGACGCTTTGCTAATTCATCGCTGTTGGTTTTTTCTCCGATATTAAATCGCGCATTTTCCAAAACGTACAATTCTCCTGGCTTGGTCTCAAGGCCATCGAGATATTGCTTTACGAAATGGACTGGATAACTTAAACGAGCGGCTAGGTAATCGGCTACTGGTTTTAAAGAAAATCGATTATCCACCTTTCCCTCTTCAGGACGGCCAAGGTGAGACAGAACCATCACTGCGGCACCTTGCTCTAGAGCGGTTCTAAGTGTTGGTAAAGCTGCTTGCAAACGTTGATCACTGCTAATTAATCCATCGAAGATAGGCACATTGAGATCTTCGCGAATCAGCACACGTTTGCCATGCAAATCAATGTCATTCATTTTGATAAGATTCATGGTGAGTCCTTAAATTGTCATCATGTAGTGTGCTGTGTCTAACATACGGTTAGAAAAGCCCCATTCGTTATCATACCAAGCAACCACTTTGACCAACTGTTGGAGAACTTTGGTTTGGGTGGTGTCAAATATTGCTGAGGCAGGGCAGTGATTAAAATCAATAGAAACAAGAGGCTCATCGCAGATGTGTAATATATCACTGGCATGATGTCTCATTACCTCATTCACTTCATCAACAGAAGTATCGCGGCTTGCGATGAAAGTAAAATCAATCACTGAGACATTCAGCGTTGGAACGCGCATCGCAAATCCATCGAGCTTACCTGAGAGTTCAGGCAAAACGAGGCCAACTGCAGATGCCGCACCTGTTTTTGTTGGGATGATCGACTGTGCTGCTGCACGGGCGCGGTGTAAATCTGGGTGGTTGCCATCTAACAGGAGCTGATCTTTCGTGTAAGCGTGAATGGTATTGAGAAGTCCTCGCTCAATACCAATGGCCTCGTGAAGTGGTTTGACAACAGGTGCTAAGCAATTGGTGGTGCAGGATGCGTTAGATACAATTTGATCTATTTTTGATAGGTTTTGGTGGTTAACACCATAAACAATAGTGGCATCACTATCTTTGCCTGGCGCTGAGATCAAGACTTTTTTTGCGCCAGCTTCAATATGCTGCATCGCAGCACTTCGGCTGGTAAAACGACCTGTGCATTCAAGTACAAGGTCTACATTGAGCTCTTGCCATGGAAGTGCTATCGGGTCGCGTTCAGCAATAATCATTATTGGATGTCCATCGACGATAAGATAGTTCTCATCGATGGCTACACTAGATTGAAAGCGCCCATGGGTAGAGTCATAACGTGTTAAGTGAGCGGTAGTTTTGATCCCAGACACATCATTGATGGCGACTACATCGAATTCATTCTGGCGGTGGTATTCAAAAATTGATCTTAAAATACAACGGCCAATGCGGCCATAGCCATTAATTGCAATACGTATTGCCATACTACTTCTCCGAATTTCTGTGCCTAGGCACTTATCTATGTTCAATCAAATACAATTTTTCTGTTCGAACCCTATCTCAGTGCTTTGAGCGCTTCGAGAATTTTCTTAACAGTAATACCTAATTCTTCGTAAACTGCCTTAATAGGTCCTGAGGCACCAAAGCGATCAATTCCGACCACCGCACCGTCTAAGCCTACAAATCGATACCAATATCCAGTTGATGATGCCTCAATTGCAACACGTTTACGAATCAGTGATGGTAGGACGTGTTCTTGATATGCTTGATCTTGCCCCAGAAAGCGCTCAGGGCAGGGCATAGAAACAACGCGGATACTTAGTCCTTGTGTTCGTGCTTCCTGTGCTGCAGCAAGTGCAATTTGCACTTCAGATCCTGTCGCAATGAGGATGGCATCTGGGGTGCTATCAGCTTCTTCTAAGATATATCCGCCGCGCTTGATATGTTCTTCTTGAGATATGTGGTGGGCTAATGCGGGTAAATTTTGTCGTGACAGAAGCAAACAAGACGGGCCTGTGTGGCGAACGATGGCTTCACGCCATGCCACAGCTGTTTCTATTAAATCAGCAGGTCGCCATACATCTAAATCAGGTGTAAGCCTAAGCATTGCAGCATGTTCGATGGGTTGATGGGTGGGACCATCTTCGCCTAAACCTATGGAGTCGTGTGTGTAGATGTAGATGACTCGTTGTTTCATGAGCGCAGAAAGACGCACAGCATTTCGTGCATAGTCAGAAAACACTAAAAATGTACCACCATAGGGTATGAATCCACCATGAAGTGCAAGTCCATTCATAATGGCCGACATCGCAAACTCACGAACGCCATAGTGTATATAATTTCCTTGGAAACTCTCCCGAGTAATAGGGACCGTTCCTGACCAATCGGTATTGTTTGAACTAGTTAGATCGGCTGAGCCACCTAACAGTTCAGGTAGTTTTGCTGCAAAATATTCTATGCATTGTTGAGATGCTTTGCGCGTTGCAACGGGTTTTTTTTGTTTTAGACACTCTGTAAAGAACGCGTTTGTCATCGATGATAAGTCATCTGGTAAGTCGCCATTGATGCGTCTAAGAAATTCAGCATAATCATTTGGGCGACGATTTTTGTAGGTATCGCATTCACGTAGCCATATGGTTTCATCCTGCTGGCCTTTTTCTTGATGGTTCCATTCAGCGTAGATAGTATCAGGTATTTCAAAGGGGGGGTAAGGCCAATTAAAGTGTTTGCGAATCGAGTCAACATCTGCATCACCCAGTGGTGAACCGTGAGTTTGTTCACTGCCTGCATTATTTGAACCATATCCTATCACGGTCTTACAAATGATGAGGGTGGGCTTACTCTTCTCTTCTCGGGCATTAATAATAGCTTGCTCTATCTGATGAACATCATGGCCATTGATGTCATTTAATACCTGCCAATGGTATGCTTTGAAACGCATGGCGGTGTCATCAGAAAACCATGCTTCAACATGACCATCAATTGAAATGCCGTTGTTATCATAAAAGACAATTAGTTTTCCAAGTCCAAGAGTTCCTGCAAGCGAACATGCTTCATGTGAGATACCTTCCATCAAACATCCATCCCCGATAAATGCGTAGGTGTAATGGTCAATCAGGGTTGATGTTTCATCGTTAAATGTTGCTGCCAAAAGCTTCTCGCCTATCGCCATACCCACGGCATTGGCAAGTCCTTGGCCCAATGGACCAGTTGTGGTCTCAACCCCTGGTGTTTCTGTTGATTCGGGGTGACCTGGTGTTTTAGAATGTAGTTGGCGAAAATGTTTGAGCTCATCGATGCTCAAGGCATAGCCTGTGAGGTGTAGTAACGAATATAGCAGCATCGAGCCGTGACCATTTGATAATACAAAGCGGTCTCGGTTAAACCAGTGTGGGTTGGTTGGATTGTGCTTCATGAATTTTTGCCAAAGCACGGTCGCAATATCAGCCATGCCGAGTGGCATGCCTGGATGGCCTGATTGAGCACGCTCGACGGCATCGATGCTTAAAAAACGAATGGCGTTGGCCGATTCTTTTAAAAAATGCATGTCTTCACTATTGGTCGTCAATGGGGACACTATTGTCTCTCAGAACCTTTGGTTCGGCAAGTTGGCGCCTCGCGGTATTTGTGATTTATATGATATTCGGTGGTCATTCATGAACAGATACTAACAAATGATCTTATCAAGCGATGATCTTTGAGAGATATTAGGGCGTGTTGACAATTGATCAACAATGCTTACGCGCCTCGGCTTGTCCGCTTCATCCAGGAGATCTCTGGACACATTGGATAAGCCACGGTACGTGGGCACTTTAGAGCATTTTCCAAAACGAATTGTCTACAGACCTAAATTGATTGTAGATAGCTGGCTATCAATCAGCGTACATAATTGATAAAAATTTACTTTTTGTTTATTTTGTGCGATAATAAAGCAGTTTAATCGGAATTATTTGTGTGATATGGCAGCAATTATTCGGCGACTAACAGCATACGGTATTAAGATCCCAGCTCATTATGAGAAAGACACAACGAATTGGACTTTCGCTCGCAATCTTTGCCAAGAAAATATCGACTTTCGACCACTTGTAAAAAATCATCCAGTAATTGTTCTTGAATACAGCGTCCATTGTACTAAACTTGCCCGTAATCTGTTGACTCAAGATGCATCGATGTTGCGAGAGCAATTCGAAGCGGCGCTGATGATGGCAGAATTGCTCGAGTGTATTTATTGTCATTACTTGATTGTTCCTCGCGAAGTTGCAGCACTTGTGGCTGAGCAAAATGTTTATCGGGCATGGTTATCAATTCCTTTACGTGATGTAGAATCGGGCAGTTCCTTCACTAAGCAGATTCGGGATAAGACGGCAAGCAGTAATTGGAGTCGCTTGTTTTTAGTTAGGCTCAGGCGTTTGCTTATTGTGATTACGCCGTTCACACAAGATTTCGATAGGTTTCGAGAATTTGTTGCCAAGATGGAACCGCTGACTGCGCCTGTGGTGGTGTATTTGTCATGGATGTTTTTTGTGCCTAGATTACTTACGAATATTCTGTTGACTTTAAAACATCTTGTCCCAGGATATTGGATGAGTAAAAAAGAAAATGATTTGGGATGGGAGAGTCGTTGCAGGGCTCAGTCCGAGCGGCGATGGATGGAGCTTGCTAATGATTCGGTATGGTTTAGTTCGGGGCTTGTCAATTGTTTTGTATTGACGGGGGCCTTGGCGCCGATTAGTTTCTATACAGGTTTAGTTTTGCAAACCTACGATCTGCTTTTGGCGAGCATCCGTGCTTATCTTGAGCTTTCTAGAATGACTCTATTAGAAGAACAATATCAATCGATGCTTTTAAGAACAGATTTAATGTTGAATGAGATTAATGAAATTAAACAACAGCTATCTGTTTTAAAAGAGCGCCGCGGTTTTGAGTCTATGCGGCTTTATTTAAGTATCACCAATAACGCCGTATTAGTCATTGCTGTAGCGCTTGCTTTGCCTGTGTTTGCTTTTAATCCGATTTTTCCAGCCCTTGGTGCTGCCCTCGCGGTTTTAGATACTGTGGCCTGTTATACGGGAATGAAGTGGTTAGAAACGCAAAAGCCAGTTGACAAAGTTAAGCTCCTTTCTAAAGCCGCAGCCGTTCAATGCTTAAGTGTAGTGCCTTATGGTTTTTTTAACCAGAATGCGCTCAAAGCGGGCAATCTTGCTGGCGATAAGCTATTTCATACAAGAACGTGTTCTTTAATCAATTAGAATTTGTGATATTCTTCTTGAGATGTCAAGATTGATTGAGCATAAAGCATGGTTGATACCTTATTACCCCAATTTTCCAACATCGACGTCTCTTCTTTTGCAGCAAATTTGGACAAACTTTTACAAGAAAATTTGCTAACCATTGAGACTTTGTTAAAGGAAACTTCTTTTACATGGGATAGTCTCATGCGCCCGTTGGAAGACTTGGATGCTGAATTGGCACGTCTGTGGTCTCCTTTTAATCATTTGCATGCCGTTGTCAATTCAAAGGCTCTTCGAGCCTGTTACAAATTATGTTTGCCGAAGCTGACTGCCTATGAGACGTCGATCGGTCAAAATCAGGCTTTGTATCAGGCGATTGAGTCTATAGATAAAACTGCCCTTGATGCAGCTCAAATCAAGATTATTGGTGATGCACTTAGGGATTTTAAATTATCTGGTGTGGCGTTATCTCATCAGAAGAAACGTCGTTTTGAGAAGATCCTTACTCGTTTAGCAGAGCTGTCTCATCAATTTGAGAATCACGTTTTAGATGCAACAGATGCTTACCAACTTCATATTACTGATGCAACTCGCCTGCAAGGTCTGCCTGAGTACGTATTACAGGCGGCAGCTCATGCGGCTTTAGAGAAAGGTCAAGAAGGGTCAATTTTAAATCTTGAGTTTCCTTGTTACCTCGCTGTGGTAACGCATGCAGATGATAGGGATCTGCGCGAGGAAATTTATCGAGCATATGTCACAAGGGCTTCAGATGAAGGCCCGAGCGCGGGAGAATTTGATAATACTGCTCTCATGGCAGAAATTTTATCTTTGCGACATGAAAAAGCGACTCTTCTCGGATTTAAGAATTATGCAGTTTTATCGCTTGAGACTAAAATGGCGTCATCGCCTGCGCGAGTTGAGGCATTCCTTGCTGATTTATGCCATCGTGGGTATCATCAGGCGGTGTTAGAGTTTCAAGATTTACAAGCATTTGCCAAACAATTCTATCAAATAGATAAAGTAGAGCCCTGGGATATAGCTTATCTCTCTGAGAAAAAAAGAGAGCTGGCTTTTGCAATTTCAGAAGAAGAGCTTAGGCCTTATTTTCCTTTACCAAAGGTGATGGAAGGTCTGTTTTCAATCATTCAAACCTTATATGGGATGACCCTTATCGCAGTGCGCGAGGTTGATACGTGGCATTGTGATGTGGAGTGTTTCTGTATTAAAGATGAGGTAGGACAGGTCAGGGGCTATATTTATACCGATCTGTTTGCGAGAGCGAATAAGCGTGGTGGTGCTTGGATGGATGCTTTGCAAACCCGACGAAGATTGCTGGATGGTCGGCTTGAATTACCCATCGCGACGCTTACGTGTAATTTTGCCAAACCAGCACCAAATACCCCTGCTACATTATCACATGACGAGGTCCTGACTTTGTTTCATGAGTTTGGCCATTGTTTACAACATGTTTTGACTACGGTCGACTATTTAGATGCCTCTGGGATTAATGGAGTCGAATGGGATGCTGTTGAGCTACCCAGTCAATTTTTTGAAAATTATTGTTGGGAGAAGGACGCTTTACAACAGTTAACTGCGCATATAGGTACAGGTGAGCCATTGACGTTGTCTTTGTATGAAAAAATGCTAGAGGCCAAAAATTTTCAGTCGGCAATGGCTTTGATGCGTCAACTCGAATTTTCGATTTTTGATTTTCGGATCCATCAGGACAGCACGCAACAAGATGATCTTATTCAGACCACATTGAATGCTGTGCGCAAGGCAACTACAGTCGTTCCTATAGCGTCTTTTAATCGATTTCAGCATAGTTTTGGTCATATCTTTGCTGGGGGATATGCAGCAGGCTATTACAGTTACAAATGGGCTGAAGTTCTGTCAAGTGATGCCTTTTCGCGTTTTGAAGAGGAAGGCGTTTTCAATGCTAAAACGGGTCGAGATTTTTTACATCAAATTCTTGAAGTGGGTGGAGCAAAAGAAGCGCTTGATGCGTTTATTGCATTTCGAGGTCGGGAGCCAAAGGTTGATGCACTATTAAGGCACAATGGTATTCAATAAGGGAGAGGACATGGTTGCAGGAAGCGATATATTTGATATTCCTGTATTTTCTACGGATGGTCAGGAAACAACGCTTAAACCTTATGTAGGGAAAGTACTGTTGATAGTCAATGTAGCTAGCAAATGTGGTTTTGCAAAGCAATATACGGATCTTGAAGTAATGTATCGAGATTTCCAATCTCGTGGGTTTGTCGTTTTGGGTTTTCCGTGTAATCAATTTATGCAGCAAGAGCCGAAGAGTAACCAAGAAATTAAAGAATTTGCCAGCAGCTGTTTTAACGTTACTTTCCCCCTGTTTGCTAAATTGGACGTAAAAGGCACATTTCAAGCTCCACTATATTCCTATCTTAGCGAGCATCTTGAAAAAAAACCGTGGAAGTTTGTTCCTTGGAATTTTACAAAAATTATTGTGGATAGGGAGGGTCGTGTGTTACGACAATTTTTACCGGTTGCTCCAATGAAAACGGTACGAAATGCGGTGGAATTACTGCTTTGAGCACAGTGCTATTGTGTTTTGTCTTGGTATGTTTTATGCGTCACCATAGCGAAGCTGCCTTTTTGTGTTATAATAGAATTGAGGGGGGCGACCTGGCTTCGACGTGGGTTGCGAAACTTGAGGTGCATGCCGAGCATGAGAACACTCGTAAAAAGACTCGACTAAACATAAATGCAAATGATGAAAACTTTGCTGCTGGAGACGCTATCGCTGCGTAAGCTTTGATAGTTAACTAGCACAGTGCGCTGCCAAAAAACCAGCGTCCCGTTGACCGAGCTTGCTTATCGGTATCGAATCAACGGTCATAGAAGATAAGCTAGTGATTTGTTGTGTCCCACATCAAACTGCGAAACTTCGGGAATCGCCGCGAATCATCCTGCCAGTCGGAGGGTAAGCGGTTAAATTTAAATGACCAGGCTATGCATGTAGAGCTGATAGCAGAGGATTTGCGGACGCGGGTTCGATTCCCGCCGCCTCCACCATATAACTTGTTGATTTTAAATGATTTTTATCACTACTATCTAGTTGAAGGGTTCTCAAAGGGTTTATTTGCGCTTTTTTGTATCGATATACGTACCCCAATTATTCAACGGTTGATACCCTTTTTTTGATGAATCATCAGGAATCCATTTACCATAAGTCCTCATCACCATTTCAGTATCCACATGCCCCATCTGACTTGCAACCCACATGATATTTTCACCACCGGATAACATCATCGATGCGTAAGTATGTCTGGTCTGGTAAGGATTACGATAACGAACACCTGCCTTCTTCATCGTGTGAATCCATGCTGTTCTACGAATTTGATGATCCGTTTCCCATGGTTGGTTAGTTCGTGGGTTATGAAAAACCCTTTGAGCATTGTCAGCAGTATACTTTTCCTGCGCATTTAGTGCCTCAATGGCTGGTGGCAACAGCATCACTGTGCGAACACCAGCACCGGTCTTTGTTCCTTTAACTTGTTTTTTAACAACCGCTCTCACCACGTGCACCACACCATTACGTAAATCAACATCCCCCCACTCTAATGCAATTAATTCAGAGGTGCGCAAACCGGTAAAAAATGCAAATTGAAACAGATTTTTTATTTGTTCATGATGGGTTGCATCTAAGATTGCTTTAACTTCCCCTCGATCAAAAGGATCTACTTTAAAATTACTCTTACTGGTTTGCTTGCTTAACAACTTGGAAATAACAATTTTATTCAGTGGATTGCTCTTGATATATTCATCATTCAACGCTTGATCTATGACTGCACGCAAAGGGCTGATCAGGTTGCTTACAGTTTTTGAGGTCACATCTAAACTGCGTATCCATTCACGAATGAATGCAGGTTTTAAATCCTGTATTGCTACACTGCCAAAATAAGGAATGAGCCGAGCTTCACATATTTTTCTGTAACCTATATATGTACTGTGCTCGCGTGTTGATTTTACCTGTTCCAAAAAATCATGTAGTAACTCACCGACGGTTACATCAGTTTTGACATGCCCAAAACGTCTTGCTAATTTCGATAACGGGAAATAATCAGCATATGAAAACGTACCACGCTCAATAGCATTGATTATTTCACTTCGAAGTCGATCAGCATATTTAATATTACTAGGGGTAACATCTAACTTGAGCGTTTCTCTGCACTGCACTCCTCGATAATAAAAATGAATGCGAATGGTAGTTTTTCCAGATTTCCACTGTCTTAACTCTACGCCTGCTGGAGTCTTTGGAGTGTTCCCTGATTGCCGTTTTCCACCCATTTTTCAACCTCCGTCAAATTCACCCATAAATTACCATCCGGCCCAAGTCGACAATGCAACCCATCGAGCCACATGCCGCGCTTACGTTTGCAATGCACTGCATTTGACGTATCGCCAGAAGCCTCGCAATATTTTTTCAATTTCACCCATTTCATCATTGACTCACTCCTTTGTTATACGATAGTCATGTTTGTTTTTTGGCCGATCTCCTGCTGGGGACTGCATTTCAACCAACTGTTTTTATTAAGATTGACCTCAAGAACCATCTGATAAAGCTTGACCAGTTGTAACTCCGATGCAAAAACAGGCGGTATTAAGCCTTCACAATGAATCGAGCGAATATTTTTCATCGAAGAATTAGACAGGTCAGCAATGTTTTTTAACGTGTAATTGGTCGACTCTAATAAATATTGAATCATCCCCTGATAAATTTGTATTTTTGGATTCTGCTGCATTGATTCATACCCCTTACGTCTGTTGTTCATTAATCAGGATCATTTTAAAAAAGCGGCTTTCCCTGTATAGTTTACAGATATGCTTTGATACTTTTACTTTTGTAAAAGATATAATAATGCAACTATTTAATTTTTACAATAGTAAAAACAATTACCGAGCATGTATGACAACCACAGATAACTTGGGAATAAATTACTTAAAGAATTTTGAAAATCTGATGTTTGGTCAGAGGGTTGCCTATGTCATTGAAACGAGTGGTCTATCTAAGGCATGGATAGCGGAGAAATTGGGAATATCGAAGCAAGCCTTAAATTACCTATTAAAGCACTCGATTAATCCTAAATTTGTTGATGAGTTTGCTGAGCTATTAAAATTAGATCCTAAATGGCTTGAAACAGGGGAGGGTAGCCCGTCAATAAGAACGAAAGAAACTCAACAACCCTCCTCCACGGCTATCCCGATCATAACAAAAGCTGAGTTGCTAACACCCACTAAACGCACAAATCAAAGCAGAGAAACCATCGACTTCTCAAGGGGTGACGCTGAGACATTTACCGCTTATAAATTAGAAGATGATTCTAATTTCCCTCCATTTATTGAGGGATCGATATTAATTTTTGATACCAAAAAACAACCTGAAAATGAGAGTTTTGTGTTGTCAATCATTGAGAATGATGTCTTTGTGAGACAATACTTGGTGGATGGTGATAATATTTGCTATAAGGCCGGGAACGGTGGGCATAAGACATTTATTAACCCAAAAGCAACGCTGGTTGGCGTGCTTGTTGAAGCGCGATATCAAATTAGTTAACTTGTTGAGCCTTAATCAGTTGCTGCTCCTTCATATGCGTTCTTAAGAATGCTACTCTGACAACAATGCTCATTATCGATGCAAATAATGCGGATAAAACAATCTTAGCCACCGCAGAGGCCATAAACATATGCAATGATTCTTCAAAAGAGGAAAATTTATAAAAGCATAAAAAGGTAAAGACCAACGAAAATAATAACTCGCCAGGGATTGTTGAATAAAAATAGCGCCTAAATACAGACGCGCCTTGGTAAACACCCATTTTCATGTAACTCATAATGGTGCTCATGACATAAAATCCCATATAAGTGGACACAAGACCTGCAACAATCACCCAAGGGGATTTATGGAGAGCTGTCGCGAGCTGTGTTTCTTCAAGCCCGTAGACGGCAATAGCTATATTCCCTAATATGAGAAAGAGGGATTGGCTGAATAATTTGTAAAAAATAAATTTATTGGCTTCTGCAGGTGAGAATTTATCCGCCACAATATCAACCACAAAAAAACCGAGACAGAAAAAAACAATGCTAAAATTAAAATTGTATTCAACACCAGCAACATCCATTTTTACAAAGTAAAAGTTGAACACCATCGATAGAAGCTCAACGACGACAAAAAAGATAATCAGATAATTTTTTATTTCATCCTTACACACGTCTTTCCTTTATTCGGTTCGCACAATCAGTCACGAACTTCAAATAAGTGCTGGTTTGTTCCTTGCAATTAAAGTCCAGCGTTTTCTCAAGTGTATCGATGCCAATGATCATGCGGGCATGATCGGGCTTAAATTTTCTACAGATAATCTCATCATTGAGTTCTGATGCAAAATTTTTGAATGGCCTATAGCAACCAACAGGGGTATAATTGATTTTCGTTTTAATCGATACACCTTGATAGGTGATATCAAATTTTTCGACCACAAAAGAATACCTGGGTGTTTGAATGCGAGAAACTTCCAGAAAACCTTGAGCGTAGTCGCGAATATGGCCTAGAAACTTAAGTATATCCATGTCAACCATCATATTGAATAACAAAATAGTTCCTGCCGAAAACCCATGCGTTCGTTATAATGATCGTGGATTTACGTTAGGTCATGGGCTATTTGAAACTATTCTAGTTAAAAAAAGAGCACTTCCGGCGTTAGACTATCACTGGCAACGATTAAAAACAAGCGCGCCTATTATAGGTATTACCTTACCGTTTACCCGACAAGAGCTGGAGTCAATGCTCACAGAATTAATCATCAATAATCATTTACAAGACAAAATTGCGGGCGCAAGAGTAACTATCACGCACGGTGAATCAGAACGGGGTCTTCTCCCATTAAAAGCACCTCAACCCAATTTTTTGATTTCTGTATTTGAATGCGCGAATCCTGTAGACAGACCTTATTCAGCCTGTATCGTAAATACCCGTAAAAATGAACATACCGCCGCTGCTGCGATTAAATCCATCAGTTACTTGGACAACATACTCGCAAAGCAAGAGGCTATGAGTCGTGGCTATGATGAGGCCATTTTATTGAATACCGCTTCAAACATTGCAGATGGATCGATTTCTAATATTTATATAGTAAAAAATGAACAAATATTCACACCACCTGTGGCCGATGGCGCTCTGCCGGGGGTAGTAAGAAGTATTTTACTGGCCGAGTTTAATCACCTTTTTCCAATAATAGAAAAAACCATATTACCTGCAGAATTATTGGGAGCTGATGAAATGTTTTTGACAAATGCGCTAATGGGCGTGAAGTCTGTTGGAAAGGTGGATAATAAAGAATTTAATTCATTTGGTATGGCGAATAACATTGGAGATGCATTACGTGAGATGAAGAATTATATTTAGTGAGGCAAGGGTAGCTATGAGAGGAAATGGCAATCTGAATGAAAAAATTATCCCATGGGCTTGCCAATACCTTTCATCTCATGGGTATAGACTGAAAAGCAAGCTGCCTGAAAATGTGTTAAACACACCTTGGTCTGATGTGGTCCGTTTTGCAACAGCAGATGGCTATATTTATTTGAAACACACGCCAGCATTGCTTGCATTAGAAGCACCAGTTATTCAGATTTTGCATGATCAATTTCATGCTTCTGTTCCAATAGTTATCGCACACAATACTGAATTAAATTGTTTTTTAATGAAAGACGCCGGTCGGTCATTACGAGAAATTCTAAAACAGCAATTCGATGCTACATTGTTTTGCAGAGCTATTGATCAATTCACATCACTTCAGTTAGCCACTGCAGATCACGCCGATGTTTTTCTTGATATTGGAGTGCCTGATTGGCGATTGAATAAATTGCCTGATTTATACAAGGAGTTGCTTTCACAAAAAGATCTATTGATAGAGGATGGGCTGTCAGAAATAGAAATTAGTGAATTAGAAACATTGTTCCCTAAGGTTTCCAATTTATGTAAAAAATTATCGGACTATTCGATCAGGCAAACGATTGTACAGCCTGATTTTAATGATAATAACACACTCATAGACGATATATCACAAGATATCACAATCATTGATTTGGGCGAAATAGTGATTTCACATCCGTTTTTTTCATTGGTAAATTGTTTGCATCAAATAAAAAAACACCATGGACTTACCGTTAAAGATGATACGTACTTGCGGATCATGGATGCTTGTCTTAAAAATTACATGAATCTTGATTCTAAAAAACATTTATTAGATGCTTTCGCGATAGCACAGATATTATGGTTTATTTATTGGGCATTGGCTAACTATAGGTTAATGCTTGCATGTGATCACGTGAAATTTATGTCATTTCAAATGCATGGGAGACTACATGATTCATTGAAAGAATTTATGGTTGCATGTATTGCGATTGACTAGAGTAAAGGAGAGCAAACGTAAGCGATCGGCTAACCTACGGGTTGCGAGATTTAGACAGGTGATTACTGCATTCAGCAAAGCCTTCTTCAAATTTATGAGTAAAATGGACGCGAGGATCAGTGCTTAAATCCTGTGGTTTTGTAAGGTCGCCATAGCTTGTTACTCGGTTGTGGTGAATGTATGCGGGTAGTGTATCGTTCTTTCTGTAAATTCATTTAGGACTTGTAAAAAGCAAGCCAAGATTTATCCTTTTTAGCGTCAACCAAAAGAAGGAATAAAAAAATGGCTTGCGAAGCAAATGGTATCAAAGTTACTGAGGTAATTGAACAGCTATGTGATGAGGGATTTGATGGCATTACCGGTGCGGTAATTACCTTGTTAAATGAAGCTATGAAACTTGATCGAACACGTCATATTCAAGCTAGGCCCTATGAGAGAAGTGATGAGCGTCAGGGGTATTCAAATGGATACAAACCAAAAATGGTTAATTCACGATTAGGTAAATTGGCGCTCAAAATACCCCAAGTTAGAGGTAGCGATGAAGAATTTTACCCCAGTTGCTTAGAGAAAGGATTACGTTCAGAGCGTGCTTTAAAAGTCGCTTTAGCTGAAATGTATATTCAAGGGGTATCGACTCGCAAGGTTAAAATGATAACCGAAGCGCTGTGTGGTTATGAAGTCACAAGCAGCCAGGTAAGCCGAATCACTAAAGAACTTGATGAGCAATTTGAACAATGGCGTAATCGATCTCTGGGTAAGATACGTCATTTATTGGTTGATGCACGGTATGAAAAAGTAAGACATGGTGGTCATGTTATTGATAATGCAGTATTGATTGCCTATGGTGTTGATGACGCGGGCAGGAAAAGAATATTAGGCGTATCTGTGTCCTTATCTGAAGCAGAGGTCCATTGGCGGCAATTTTTTGAGTCTCTGGTAAAACGGGGGCTTCATGGGCTTGAACTCATCATTTCAGATGCTCATAGTGGATTAAAAGCGGCGAGGCAAGCAGTGTTCCCCAGCGTCCCATGGCAACGTTGCCAGTTCCATTTACAACAAAATGCACAAAGCTATGTGCCTAAACAAAGCCTGAAAAAAGCAGTAGCAAATGATATTAGATCTATTTTCACGGCGCCAAACTTGAGTGAGGCCCAACGCCTGCTTCAATGTAAGCGGTGAATTAACCCCACCTACAAATAGCCATTAAAACACTAGATACTCCTGAGAAAATAAAGCGCGAGGAGTATACCGATGCAAACCCAAATGA
>JBIIJL010000089.1:0-7606 GCA_044233795.1 Legionella sp.
ATAACATGCAATTAAACCTTAGTGTTCATATGATTAGGTCGATTACCTCAACATTAAAATGCTACCGCGGGGGATATTGGGGAGACGTTTGTTCTTTAGCCTCAGGTACTGCCCTACCTGCTGAATCTGCAAACAGCGCATGAGAGCTTCTCCCTAGTTCTTCTGATAATACACAGGTGCCAGAAAAAACATCTCCTCCACTCCCTTGCTCTGCTGGATTAGCCTGGTGCTTAACGTATTCAAAAACAGCTCTTATGTCCTCGATTGCGACGTTTTGGGCATTTATACGCAATGCTTTTATCTCGTCAGAGAAATCGGTGGTTCGTGGAGGCCAAAACAGATAGTGACCAACATCGCTCAGCGGACCATCAAAAACAGGGGTTACAACGATTCCTTCAGATTGCATATTACGAAATAGGAAACTGAGCTCTAGGGCATTGCCAGCTAGATTGGGATAATTATAAGTTCTATATTCTGACCAGATTGGAACATATACATCCCATATAACATTATTTAGTTTAGAAGAAACAGGGGTCGTATGTTTAAATTTTATTTCGTACATATCAATCGCTCATATTCATTGTTCAAACCCACATTATACACTCAAACAAAACACATTAAAAGCAGACTGGACCTATTAAGAGCATGCGTTTCCTAATCTACGCTTCGAATTCATGACGTTATCAATTAGACTAAACCGTAATGACAATTGCTACCCCAGTCTACTCACCTCTCTTGACCGCCCTAGTCAATAATGACAATTATTTCAGAGTATTATAAAGTATGGACCAACAAACGCTTTGCTGTGATGATGCTCGTTGATCCAGCCGTGTATATACAAGGTCTTTTGGTTGATGGGCCGGTTCCCGGTAATTTTCTAGCTAATGCTAAAACTTATCAATTAATTACAATACGTTCACCGCAAATCCTGTAAATTACTCATTCAACCCCACCGGGGGATTGCATGTCGATAGCTCGAGGCGGTGCTGCTGCAAGGATCATTCAACTGGGGTATAATTGTATGAATAAAGATACAGAACTTTCAACGACTAAATTGTATCTCATTTTTGTGGTTGTCATATTAATTTGGGGCTTAGGCTGGCCCATCAATAAAATCGGGCTTCAATACATACCACCTTTTTGGTATGCAAGTGGGCGCCTTGTCTTCGGAACCCTTTCAATGTTCATCATAGGTCTTTATCTTAGAAAACTAATTATACCCACCACGCAAGATCTTCCCCTGCTATTAACGTTAGGTATTTTTCAAAATGGCCTGTTCATTTTGTTTCTTAATTTGGCACTTACTAATATTGAAAGTGGAACTGCGGCTATTTTAGTGTACACAACGCCCATTTGGGTTACTCCTATTGCAATTTTATACTTTAAGGAGCGAAACTCCATTTTTAAGTGGTTAGGAATTTTGTTGGGTATTATAGGTATCCTCTGCATGTTAAATCCCAGTGCAATTGATTGGTCAAAGGATCAAACAAAAATTGGGGTTTTGTATTTACTACTTGCAGCATTTACTGTGTCCATTGGAATATTATGCGCGAAATATCTCAAGTGGTATCACACACCAATTGAGCTTGCGCCTTGGCAATTGCTTATAGGAAGTATCATTATATTGATTGTAGCCGTCATTGTAGAGCCTTATCCTGTATTAGAATGGAACCTAACCTCTACATTGAGCCTTGGTTTTACTAGCATATTCGCTACGGCTCTTGGATTTCTAGGTATTGCTTATGTAAGTAAAACACTACCTGCAACAGTGAGCTCTATTAGTTTATTAGCTGTACCTGTTTCTGGTGTTATATTTTCAGCTCTTATCCTTAATGAAGCGATTCAACCTTTCAAAATTTATGCCATGCTTTTCATTAGCGCGGGGGTCATCTCTATGATGATTGGTGAAAAACCCCGTACAAAATGAAAAATATTATTTAGGGCGCGCGATGCTTCAGTATAGACCTATTGTTTTCGGTTACTGTGAATTTACTGAGAAAACTTGACCCTCTTGAGAGCATGTAGCTTTCTGGAGTGTCTCAAGTTCTTGATGAAACGCCGCAAACATTTTTTCAGTCGCAGTTTGAAATGAAAACCAATGATAGCATCTATGAGTTGCAATTAGTGGCTTGTTTTCTAATTCAAACGCAACAATTACTCTCAATATATCCAATATTGATGCTGAATAATTGCTCGTGATATTATTGTATAATGCTTTTAATTTGCTAAATTTATTGAAGGTCACGGGATTATCTTGTTGATTTAGAATTAACTTATCTAAACGTTTATATAACTCATTTACAATCTTTAATTGATCAGCTGACATTGAAGCGAAGGAATTAGGAGGCGGTGGTAGAATATAAAAATATGGTGTTGTTTCCTCATCAATTTTAGCACTACTAAAAACCGCTTTTAACGGTGGATTTAAAAAGAAATAGCTTGAAATACCCCGACCTAGATCATGTAGGTGGGTAGCTTTTTGTGTTAATTGAATTGCAGCGTGTCTGCAATTATTGCTTCGACCACCTATTTTTTGATAAAGCTTTACCACGGCTTCATCTTCTAGCGTTGATGTTGAGCTAATATTTTCAACTGATTGATATTTTAAGTCGCAAATTGCTGGGTTGGTTAGATCTGGGCAATATGCACGAATTGGCGGTTCCTTCTGATCTTTGGTTTGTTTAAGTGAGAGCATTTTCAAATAACAGAGGAATTGAACATAATTCTCGTAACTAATTGAGTACGCTTTGTAACTAATAGGTTTTTTACTACTATTTACTTTAAATAAGATATTTTCAACGCCTAACATAGCTGACGTATCCCATAGATAAAATCCCCACTGCGATGATTCTACACCAACTGATTTTCCAATAGCTGCTAATAGTGCTATTTTACTGCCATTCTTAACACCTAATGTGATGTAGGAATGAGTTTTCTCAGTGCATAATGCTATAAAAAACTCACTGTCTTTAGAAATGCTAATCACTTTTTCCATGGTTGAATTGGCCCTCAACTATGTCTTCATCAATGGAAATATTGTAACTGCATATGCTTAACATAATATTAAACAACAAAAAACTTATCGATATTGTATCAGGACAGAGGATCAGTATTAACATTTTATTGTAACAAGCTTGTTGGTGCGGTAACCCCCCCAATTACCAACTGAGCATTTATTAAGTATAAAATTAAGGAAAGCATATGCTGATCGGATTTTAGCAGAAGAGGGGCCTAAAGGTGTTAGCTATTTAGGGCTGTAAAAAAACCATTGATTGTCAATAGTTTTCACTTCCTGAAATCCCACTTTTTGTCAGCTCCTCCAAAGGCCCCCTATCTATTGCATTTAATTCATTGTTAAGCCAAGGCCAAGGGTGCTGTTTGATATTCTTTAGAAGCTGTCACATTTTCGAGAGAAATGACAACGAGTTGGAGGCGTTTTTGACCTCGATACTCATTGATATCAATTTTATACGCCACATGCGCAATACGAGCCCTGTGATTAGGCCATAGTTTAGGGTCAATATTAAACGCTATTGCATCAAGAGCATCAATGCCTTTCTCATGGCGAAGGGTCAATTTAAGATGATGTTGACCGACCACGCGCTGCTCAAGGATTTCAAATCGATTGTCAAAAACGGGCTCAGAAAATTGTTGGCCCCAGGGCCCTGCTTCTTGCAAAACATGAGCTATCTCGAGTGTGAGCTCCTCTGCACTCAATGGACCATCGCTTAGAAGCTCGCCTTCACACTGGGATAGTTCAAGATGTTGACTAACTTCACGGATCAATGCATTTTCAAAAGCTTTGAGGTTTTTTTTCTTAATCGACAAACCTGCAGCCATTGCATGCCCACCAAATTTATCGATAAGCCCCGAACAATCTTTATCAATAGATGCCAACACATCACGTATATTTAAACCGCTTACAGATCGTGCCGAACCCTTAAGTTCACTGTCATCAACCTCTGCGAAGGCAATCACCGGCCTGTGGTAGCGATCCTTAAGACGCCCTGCCAAAATACCAATGACTCCTTGGTGCCATGATTCATCGAATAAACAGAGTGCGATGGGCAATTGATGGGTACTTGCATCTTGACTTAAGTGGATGCTATCTAAATCGAGCATTGCTTGGTCTTTCATTTCAAGTTCAATACGCCGTCTTTCAATGTTCAATTCGTCAAGCTTGAAAGCAAGCATTTGAGCTTTCTCTAAGCTGTTTGACAATAAGCAATTGATTCCAAGTGACATATCATCAAGACGACCGGCAGCATTAAGCCTGGGCGCGACTGCAAACCCCAGGTCATTTTCACGCAATTTATCACACGATCGCCCCGCAATTTCAATTAAGGCACGGATTCCTGGTCGACATAACCCTTGGCGAATACGCATCAATCCTTGATGAACTAAAATACGATTGTTTTGGTCTAAGGGCACAACATCTGCAATGGTACCAAGACATACCAAGTCGAGAAATTGCGCCATATTTGGTACAGCTATCGCTGACTCTTCAAACCAACCATTGTCTTGTAATTGACGCCTTAATGCTAGCATCATGTAAAAAATAACACCAACACCTGCGATGGCCTTACTTTCAAAGCTACATCCTACTTGGTTGGGATTAATGATTGCATAAGCATTGGGGAGAATTTCCGCAGGCAAATGATGATCAGTTACAACAACATCAATCCCCTTTGCATTCGCAGTTTGAACACCCTCGATGCTAGCTATACCATTATCTACAGTAATAATCAGATGAGGGTGCCATTGTTCTGCCACGTTAACAATAGCAGGCGTTAGGCCATAACCATAGGCAAATCGATTGGGTACCAAAAAATCAACTTCATGTGCACCAAAAGCTTTAAGTGCAGCAACGGCCAATGCGCTTGATGTAGCACCATCGGCATCAAAGTCACCTATAATAAGGATTCGTTGCTTAAGACGTATGGCCTCCTCTAAACGCAGCGTAGCCTTCTCAATATCTTTGAGACCTTTGAAAGGAAGCAAGGCTTGTAGGCGTTTGTCTAATGCAGAATCGCTTATAATTCCACGAGCGGCAAAAATACGTTGTAAGATAGGAGATGTTACATTGTATGAAGGAAGTCTTGATGGTAATACACGTCTTTTGATGAACAACATCACCCTCCTTTTAAAAGCCTTGACCACCATCTTTTTGGTGTTGCTGTGTAAGCACAATCATTCCAAAACCAGCGTGTTGAATATTTCTTAAGAGATTTTTCTAGAAATACTATGTCCACAAGCTCTAAATTGTCGAATAATAATATATTATCTTTTTGGCAAACGTATTGATGATGATATTCAACGGCATTTTCAGACAATAAATTAGCGATAAATTTACTCTGAATACCTCCCCAAATTAGTGGGTGCTGTTGTTTCGGAAGAATATCACCAGCTCCCCATACCCATAATCCATTAATCGGGAAAAAATTTGCGCGCTGGTTATTCAAAGAATGAGAGCTAAGATACATTTGTGCTTCAGTCAACCAACGTGCCCAGAATGAAGTCTTATCCAATTGTTGTAATTCAGTGAGCAAAGACTGGTGGACAAGAGAGTGGACAGGCCTGGATGTTATCGGAGGTAAAGAATCGCATTTCATCAACCATGTCGTTTCATCATGAAAGTGAAGATCGATATTGTCTATAAGCAGAAAATCCGCCACCGCTTGAAACCAAAGCATAGCCTCTTCTTTAGAAATTCTTAAATCTTTGCCCTGGGCAATTATCATTGCATCATTATGTGACGCTTGCCAATGAATAGGTGACACTACCAGCCATGTTCCTTGTAGATGGTGTATTTTTTGCAAAATTTGGGCTATCGGTGGAAAACAATCGTTATAACATAAGCTTGTTAAACAATTATGTAGAAAGTAAGGATGCCCTGAAATGATATTCAATCCCTGAGGATCACCATGAAACTCCCTATTGATAATAATATCTATGGATCTCTTCACGATTGAACTGGCGTCTATGATAAACTAACGCGCAGTATAGATTATCGACGAGTCTAACACCATGCATATTCAACAAGAAACATCTGAAAATCACGCAATTCGTTCATATACCAATGAATCCATTACCATAGGCAATACTTTATACCAAAATAGCATCATCATTAGCAAACAAACCCTTGTTACCGATTGGACAGTCCAGGACTTAAATGAACTTACTGAAGAAGCGCTCGCACCCATTATAAAATTTGTCCCTGAAGTGATTATCATCGGCCATCAAGGGCTTATCAATACGATTCCTATTTCTGTCGTTGAATATCTATCAAAAAAGCGTATTGGCGTTGAGTGCATGCAGATAGGAGCTGCTTGCCGTACTTACAACGTGTTGATCAACGAACAACGCAAGGTCATTGCAGCTTTCATATTAAAGCATACATCATGATTAAGAAGTAACCCATACATTTCTAGTAACATGAGGGCGTATGTTAGACATTGTATAATGATGATCTTTTGTATTTACATGAAGAGCTTGTCGACTAAACAAGAGGAAACGACGGTTGTCGTATACATGCTGCATTGCCTTTTATACAAGCCGACGAGCTTCAATTACGTTAGGCACTTGTGATAGCTTATTTAACAGACGTGATAATTTGCTAAGACCATCGATTTCTATCGTTAAGGTAGTAAAAGTCGTATTGTCTTCTGTATTCGTGTCAGTTTTTAATGTATAGACATTAGCTTTCTCGTTTGATAGTACTGCGGTGATATCACGCAGTAAATGCGGTCTATCAAAACCTCTAATAACCAAATCAACGATGTATTGCTCTTGCGCTGTTTTCCCCCACGTTACTTGTAGAAATCGAAGACGTTGTTTTTCACTTGAATGAATTATATTTGAACAATCTTGGCGATGAACAGAAACACCACGTCCAACAGTAATGTAGCCTATCACAGGATCACCAGGAATGGGCTGACAACAACGCGCCATATGTGTCAACAAATTACCCACCCCTTCGATAGACAAATCATGCCCTAAGTGTTCTGTTTTAGTTATCGATTTAGAAATAACAGGTATAACGCCAACAGGTTGCTCAAAGGGTGTTAAGCGCGAGATGATCTGTGATAGCTTTAGATCGCCACGGCCTAAAGCCGCAAGAAGATCATCACCTCGTTTAAAGCTAAAACTGCTCACAATCTCTTGCAAGCGCTCAACTTTGAGCCCCAATGCCTTGAAACCTTTTTCGAGTATTTCTTGACCTGCAAGTTTGTTTTTATCGTAATCCTGCATCTTGAACCAATGCAGCACCTTAGACTTTGCACGTGGTGTTTTTAGATAATTCAAGTGGGGATTTATCCAGTCACGAGAGGGTTTAGGTTCTTTCCCGGTCAAGATTTCGACTTTATCTCCCGTTTGCAATGCATAGGTGAGAGGAATAATGTGCCCATTGACCTTCGCACCACGACATCGATGCCCAATTTCACTATGTAAGTGATAAGCAAAATCAAGTGGGGTAACGCCAAGAGGTAAATCAAGAACATCTCCATCTGGCGTAAAAACGTATACCCTATCATCGAGAAATTCGGTATCAATAGTTGTTGAGCCCACTTTGCTAGATGCCATCTCACGATGCCAAGCCAAGACT
>JBIIJL010000094.1:0-7165 GCA_044233795.1 Legionella sp.
TCAAACAGGAATTTATCGAGTATATCGAGATGCTGGGGAGGCTGCGAAATGGATTCATGACCAATCTATGAAACAAATGCAAGAGAAGTTTAGCCCAGCAGCAAGCGCAGCAACTAAAGAAGCGCCAGAAATTAAATCACAATCCATGAAAAAAGAACTTCAGCAAATAAAATCGACCGATGGTAAAGACTTAGAGAGTGATTCGAGTCTTGCATTGTGAAATACACTATTAGGGGCTGTTGACATTTGATTCTCCCGTCGGCGACGGGAGAATCAAATGTCAACAGCCCCTAGACTAATGGTCGCTCTGCCATGCTTTTTAATTTTTATTAGATTTTGTCTTTGCTGGCATTCTTGCCTAGGGCATGACAGATTTTTTTGTCATGTACAGAGTCGAATTTGATAAAATAACCTCAAAAGCCAAAAAGTAGTTTTTTTATAAATCATTTTAGTTTATAATTAAACACTATTAATGATGCCTATTCAAACTGGAGAGCAAAATGAGTAAAACAATTTCTAATGGTCAAAACAATTTTGATGCACTTAAAGAGTTGCGGATAGGTGGTGACCAGAGTATCCGAAATAATGATCAGCTGATTCGATTGTTGCCTGCAGATATGACAGAACAAGGATTCTTTGAATATAAAAGTGAACTTGCAAGCCGTATTAACGGATTTGATATTGATGTTGAATGTGAAAAATCATTAGTAAGCAAAGAAGGTACTGTTATTATTGCGCCATTATCAACCGTTTTTAAACAAGAGTTAAGTCACAGCTTTTTTGCACGAGCACATAATGTAGAACCTAGCGATATCAAAGATGTCTCTAATGTAGTGCCTCAAACTTGATCTGACAGTTACTGGGTTTTTTAGAAGAGTCTGTCAGGTCAGACTTCTTGAAAAAATCACAAAGATCTTTGATCAAGCACTCAGCGCAGTGTGGTTTACGAGCGGTGCAGATATAGCGTCCATGTAAGATGAGCCAATGATGGGCGTTGGGGATGTACTCTTTGGCTAGGTGTTTTAACAACCCTTGCTCAACCTCAAGTGGTGTTTTACCTTTGGCAAGACCTGTGCGGTTAGCGACACGGAAAATGTGTGTATCAACCGCAATGGTCGGATGGCCAAAGGCTGTATTTAGAACCACATTGGCAGTTTTCCTCCCCACGCCGGGAAGAGCCTCTAGCGCCTCTCGATCAGCGGGTACCTTGCCTCCATGTTGAGAGACTAATGCCTGACAAGTTTTGATAATGTTGGCGGCTTTGCTATTAAATAATCCAATGGTTTTAATATAATTTTTGAGCAGCCCTTCTCCTAACATAAGTATTGTTTCTGGGGTGTTTGCGAGAGGGAAGAGTAACTGAGTGGCTTTGTTGACACTCACATCTGTTGCTTGCGCTGATAGGATTACGGCAACCAATAACTCAAAGGATGAGTGATAGACTAATTCTGTAGTAGGTTGTGGATTTTGGTTGCGAAAACGTTCAAAAATAGCGCGGCGATTGTGCTTATTCATTGCGTCCCGTCCGTGCTTTGCTTCGAGCCATGGCTTCTAAGATGTAGGCTTGTTTGGCAGCTTTATCCTGTGTTTGGTTTTTTGATGCGAAAGCTAGGTTACGTTTTTCGCGATAAGCGCGTTGCTTTTCATCTTGTTCTTTGAGATGGCGAATTTGTTTTTGATTAAAACGCGTTCGTGCTTGTGCTTTGTCATATCTTGGTTTTTCAAGAGGAACCATATCGATACAATCAACCGGGCATGGTTCAATGCAAAGACCGCATCCTGTACATTCATCGGCAAGAATACCATGCATGAGCTTAGCACTTCCAATAATAGCATCAACGGGGCAGGCTTGAATGCACTTAGTACAGCCAATACATTCGCTTTCACGAATCATAGCCATTGAGGGTGGTCTTGTTAATTTCTCAGTTTTTTCAAGATAAGGAGTAGGATCAATTTTAAGCAAATTAGCTAGAGCTTTCAGTGTGGATATCCCGCCTGGTGGGCAGCGATCAATGGGAGCAAGCCCTTGAGCTAATGCTTCGGCGTAAGGTAGACAGCCTTGGTAACCGCATTCTTGGCATTGAGTTTGTGGCAGTAGGGTATCGATATTATGGACTGAAATCATGAAACCACCTCATTATACTGGGTGCTGATTGAGCATCGCATCAATATTTTGTTTTTCAACGCGCACCATCAACGGGGTAAAAGGACGGATGGTGTGGTTGAGCAATGGGGTATCGATATTATGCCATGTTAGCGGTTCGGAGTTTAAAAAATGCTCAGATGCTTCGGCCATTTGTGGAAGCACGGGTTTGAGGTAGGCCATGAGCAAACGAAATGCGTTCAATGCGACAGTGCATATAGCTTGCACTTCCGGTAAGTGTTCCTCATTTTTGGCAAGAACCCAGGGTTTATGTTGGTCGATATACTGGTTGACACAATCTGCCAAGTCCATGATGTGGCGAATAGCTCGGGCAGAATCGCGTTCTTGATAGGCTTCAAGAATGATTTGACGTTTTGACAATAAGTGGTCATATAATTCAGGGTTGGCAAGAGATGTCGATAGTTGATGATTAAAGCGCTTGTTAATAAAACCTGCTGAGCGACTGGCAATATTAACAATTTTTCCCACCAAATCAGCGTTTACTCGATTCATAAAATCTTCAAAATTCAAATCCAAATCATCAACGCGCCCATTGAGCTTGGCTGCAAAATAATAGCGCAAATATTCAGGATTTAAGTGCTCTAGATAGCTTTTTGCCTCAATAAAGGTCCCGCGAGACTTGGACATTTTTTGCCCATTAATGGTTAAGAATCCGTGGGTAAAAATCGCAGTAGGTAGTCGATGTTCACTACCAGCGAGTACTGCTGGCCAAAAAAGAGCATGAAAATACACAATGTCTTTACCAACAAAATGATATAGCTCCGTTGTAGAGGACTCATCCCAGTATGCAGAAAAATCAAGCCCATGTTCGGTGCAGTATTTTTTAAAGCTCGCCATATAACCGATGGGGGCATCAAGCCATACATAAAAATATTTGTCTGTAGCACCTGGAATAGGAAAGCCAAAGTAAGGTGCATCTCGTGAGATATCCCAGGGCTTCAAGCCTTGATCAAACCACTCATTGAGTTTATTTGATACTTCTATTTGTAAATGCCCTTGATGTGTCCATTCTTTTAGCAGTGACTCATATTTGGGTAAATCAAAAAAATAATGCAATGAGTCCTTTTCAATCGGTGTTGCTCCTGAAATGGCTGATACAGCATCTATAAGTTCGGTTGGGGTGTAAGTTGCCCCACAGGCCTCGCAATTATCGCCATATTGATCAGGGGTCTTGCATTTTGGACAGGTGCCTTTAACGTATCGATCGGGTAAAAACATGTTTTTAACTGGGTCGAAGGCTTGGCGGACTGTTTTGGTAATAATTGCATTATGTGCTGTCAATTTGTTAAAAATATCAGTGACAAGAGCCTGATTCTCAGGGGAGTGGGTGGTGTGATAGCTGTCATAGACAATACCAAAAGCTAAGAAATCGCGCTCATGGCTCGCTTGCATTTCTTGCGTAAGCGCTTCAGGGGTTATCCCGCGCTCAAGTGCTTTAAGCATGATAGGCGTGCCATGTGCATCATCGCCACAGACACTGATGCATTGATGCCCCAGCATTTTGTGGGTGCGAACCCACATGTCGGTTTGGATGTGCTCGACCATGTGTCCTAAATGTAAATGACCATTAGCATAGGGAAGGGCGCTGGTGACCAGCATGTTACGAACCGTTGTCATAGTACTTACCTGGATCCAAATCGTAAATTGTAACCGATATGTGAGGTGATTGCTGCATTTCTACACTACAATAGATATCATTTCGCCAAGCGGAGCATATTGCTATGACTCAACCTCGACTGATTATTGGTATTTCTGGTGCTTCAGGCATCATTTATGGGATCCGTCTCTTGGAAGTTTTACAACCACTACCGATAGAAACTCACCTGGTGGTCAGTAAGGCTGGGCATTTAACCCGTGCTTATGAAACAAGCTTAAGTCTTGATGAACTTAAATCGAGAGCGGATGTTTATCATTCATGTGGCGATATAGCAGCATCTATTGCTAGCGGCTCTTTTAAAACCATGGGGATGATCATTGCCCCTTGCTCAATGAAAACGTTAGGCGAAATAGCCCATGGGATAGGCGGAAATTTACTAACCCGTGCGGCTGATGTTGTGTTAAAAGAACGTCGTCGTTTGGTTTTGATGCCTCGCGAATCGCCACTTCATCTTAAGCACCTGCAAAATATGGTCAGCATCACAGAAATGGGTGGGATTATTTGCCCGCCTGTACCTGCCTTTTATCAAGAGCCCAAAACTATCATGGCGTTGGTTGATGATAGTGTCGCAAGGGTGCTTGATTTGTTTGATATTGATTGTGGGTTACTGAAGCCTTGGGGTGACTAAGGTCTATTGATAGCGCGTTGGATCTGGGATGCTGGCTTCAAAAAAACCACGTTTTCTCAAAGCACAGCTGTCACAATGCCCGCAGGCAAGTCCTTCGTCAGTCAATTGATAGCAGGAAACTGTGAGTCCATAGTCTAGACCCAATGCAACACCTGCTTTTATAATTTCTTTTTTCGTCAAGTGGAGTAGCGGCGTTTGAATGGTGAATTGTCGACCTTCAACGCCCGCCTTTGTGGCGAGATTCATCATGTGTTGGAAGGCGCCGATAAATTCAGGTCGGCAATCTGGATAGCCTGAGTAATCAATCTCATTGACTCCGATAAAAATATCGTAAGCACCAATACTTTCAGCTAGACCTAAAGCAATAGATAAAAAAATCGTGTTGCGTGCAGGGACGTAAGTGACGGGAATTTCATTTGAATCACTATAACTGGGAACTGCAATACATGGGTCAGTCAGCGCAGAAGTGCCAAATTGGCCAATATCAAGCTTGACGACTTGATGGGAGGCTGCACCCAATAGGTTGCTGATGGTTTTTGATGCGGTAAGCTCATGGCGATGTCGTTGTCCATAGTCAAAACTTAAGGTAAAACATGAAAAGCCGTTTGCTTTCGCTATTGCTAAACAAGTGGTTGAATCGAGCCCGCCAGACAATAAAATAACGGCTTTTTTCATCAAAACCTCAATAATGAGCGTTGGTATTATGGGTCAACAGTTGCTAAAATCGGGAGCAATGATACATTTGGTAGACAATAATGACAACATTACTTTTCCCAGTCATCCTCGCTGGAGGCTCTGGAACAAGGCTTTGGCCACTCTCGCGAAAGAATTTCCCTAAGCAATTCTTGCACCTGCAAGGCGAGCGTTCTTTGCTTCAGCAAACAGCAGAGCGTGCCATTTCGTTACCTCACCGTGATATGATTATTGTAACCAATGTAGAGCATTATTTTCTTTGTCAGGAGCAATTGCAAGAATTTAGTCCGAACATAACATATTTGCTGGAGCCTTGTTCAAGAAACACTGCTCCTGCGATTGCAACCGCAGCGCATTACATAGAGTCATTAGCAGGTCGCAATGCAATGATGGCTATTTTGCCATCAGATCATTGGATATCAGATATTGTGGCTTTTCGAGACGCGATGTTGTTAGGGGCTGAGTTTCTTGGTAAAAATCCGGCATTGGTGACGTTTGGGGTTACGCCAAGTGCTCCAAAAACTGGTTATGGTTATATTGAGGCATCTCAGATATTGGCTGAAGGTGTGTATGCGGTTAATTGTTTTCGAGAAAAACCGGATGAGAAAACGGCCGAAGCGTTTATTGCGTCAGGCAACTATTACTGGAATAGTGGTATGTTTTTATGTACCGTTGGCACTTATCTTGATGAGTTAAAAGAATTTGCACCAGATATTTTTAAATATAGTAAAGAGGCGGTGAACAAGGCTCACCGTCACCACCATTATCTTCGTCTTGAAGAAGTGTCTTTTGCTTCGTGTCCTAGTGAATCGATTGATTATGCTGTTATGGAAAAAACACTTCACGCCAAGGTTATTCCAGTGAATATGCCTTGGAGTGATTTAGGCTGTTGGACCTCAGTTGCTGAGGCGAATCCCTTGGATGAGAATGGTAATACTCTTCAGGGCAAAGTGATTGTCAAAGAGACGAGTGATTGTTTAGTGAGCAGCAAGGATATTCTCACCACGACCTTAGGGATTCATGATTTGATAGTGGTTGCAACGAGTGATGCGGTCCTCGTTGCGGATAAAAAATATTCTCAACAAGTTAAAGATTTGGTTCAAGACCTGGCAAAAGAGCATGCTCAGCTGGCAAATGAGCATTCACGCGTACCGCGCCCTTGGGGGTATTATGAAGTGCTGCTCGAGGCTCCTAC
The DNA here is from genome assembly GCA_044233795.1 of Legionella sp. Classification (GTDB taxonomy): domain Bacteria; phylum Pseudomonadota; class Gammaproteobacteria; order Legionellales; family Legionellaceae; genus JBIIJL01. The sequence continues at coordinate 6,338 of JBIIJL010000094.1, forward strand.
ATTCAAAGTAAAACGATTGATGGTGAAACCGGGGGCTCAACTATCCTTACAGAAGCATCAGCACCGTGCGGAGCATTGGGTTGTGGTGGCAGGATTAGCAGATGTCATTTGTGGTGGCACGAAGCTTTCTTTGGCGACCAACCAATCAACCTATATACCCCAAAATACTTTACATCGCTTAGGGAATTCATCCAGTGATCCTCTGTATGTTATTGAGCTTCAAACCGGCGTTTATCTAGGTGAAGACGATATCATGCGTTACGATGATATTTATGAGCGACAATTAACCTCCACGCTCGTAGAAATGTTCTAAAAACGATCATACTTGTTGTTTACTAAAGCTCGTTCATGGTGTAAAATAAAACATATTGGTCCTTTTCGGCGTCATCTATAAGATGATATGTGCTGGAGTTGAGGGTGTGAATATGCCAGAACAGAGCTATTTGGATGGCACAGCGTTTAGTTGTCTTGATCATGGTTGTCAGGAGGCAGTTCGGCTATTGTTTGAAGAGACTTACAAATCAGGTGAAAAATTATCTCTAAAGACGCTGCCACTTTTTGCCAAAGAAAGTGAAGGTACGCGTATCTCCCCGACCTTAGAAAGTCGCCGATCGCTTGCTCATTTGCTCGATTTCTATAGCCAAAAATTGGCCAAAATGAATTTGGCTAGCTTTCGATTTCTTACTCAGGCGATGAGAGAAATTCAAGAACAAGATTTATTGTATACCTTCTACCTGCTCTCAGCACAAATTTTGATAGATAAAATTGAAGATAGGCGCCAAGATTTGCAACGTTGTGCTAAAAAGATAATGCAGTGCGCAAAACTTA
>JBIIJL010000102.1:0-6407 GCA_044233795.1 Legionella sp.
TTTGTATGCATTAGGCACGGATAGTTTTGCACTGACCACACAGCTCAATCAACTTATGGTTTTTCCTGCACTTGGTCTTAGGGATAAAAGTGGCGTGCTTTATTTAACACCCTCACAACAGATCGCGCGAATTTTATCATGGGCGCAATTTAAAGATGGGATGTCGGTGCTATTGGGTGTATGACTAATCGGGATCAATATAGGTTTTAAATTGTGCGCAGGACAAGCATTGAAATAAATGAGCACACGTTGTTCCATGACCAAGTAGAGATAGATATCGATCAGCATTCACAAAATCACAGAACCCTTCTGTTATAATGGCTTGCTTGATAGACAAGATGGCCTTTTCCCCAAACGTTGAAAGCTCTTTGATGCCACCGCTACCAAGATATGCGCAGGCATCATTGCAGCAGGTGAGCCATTGTTCTTCTTGCCATCCATAAAATTTAGGGGTTCTTTGTCTCACCTCTTCTTGTACAGCTGAAGGTAATTTTGTTTCAAAATCACACTTATGCGCTGCCAATTCTTTTTTGAACTTACGATAAGCCTTGCCACTTGCAAGGCACCAAGGACAAACAGATACGTCTGTAATTTCAATGCAATATCCTGCTAATTTATTGCAACAATTACAAACAAAATTTTCATCATAAATGACACTTCCTGTTGTGATGGGGTCAGGGTGGTAGCGAAAGATGGGCAAGGGTAAGTGAATTTTTTTAGGAAACCAATCATCGGTAATATAGGGATCACCTAATTTTTGTAATAATCGCAAAAGATGGATTTTGTTACTTGCGATTCCACGCGCGGCAAGTCCCGACTCATTGACATGCATGAGGGAAGCACCACGGCTAGCCAAATATTCAATCACTCGAGGGTGATTTTCTCTTACGGCCAATTGAAGTGCGGTATAGCCTTGGGCGTCTGTTAAATCAACAGGGATGCCCTTATCCAAAATAATTGTACATAACTGTTGGTAGCCTTTGATAGCGGCTATATGTAATATGGTTCGATCATAATCACTGAGTGGTAGGAGTAAATCAGCGCCGGATGATACAAAATAAGCCGCTATTTCTTCTGTGCTGTACTCGATAGCTAGATAAAGTGGGCTCAATCCATCTGTGGTTTTTTTATTGACGTCAGCACCTTTATTTAACAATGCCCGACAAACATCCATAAGGCCGTTTGCGGCAGCGTAGTGCAAAGGAGTGATTCCTAAATTGTTTTGTCGATCAATCTCAGTCGAATGATTAATGAGCAATAAAGCTAGGTTGCTGTGACCTTGCTCACAAGCATGATGTAATGGCAAATCGCCTGTTGCATCTGCTATATCAACTGAAACGCTTTGATTGATAAATTCTTGAAAAATAGCCTGCAATTTAGCTTCATCTTTCGGGAGTTGTTTAAAACAATCAAAAAGATTGTTTGGCATAAAGTCCTCCTCAGCGATAATCTTTTTGCAACTCTAAAGGCATCAGCGTTTGCAGGTGCTCATAAAGTGATAGAATTTGTTCGCAAAACACCTGTTGTTCTTGTCTATCTTGCCACAGGGCATAGTCAGCGCCTTTTCTAAAGGCTTGTTGCCGAGAGAGTGTTGTGATGAGGTGTATTTCTTGGCTTGAGAGACCAAGTTCGTCATTTAACTCGATGAGTTCAAAGAGAGTTTTGTACTGTTTAACGTGTCGGTGGTTGTGAATTAAATAAGCTTTCAAGGTGAGCTCAAATGCTTGGTATATCAGTGTTGTGATGGGTAGCAGTGCATCAACGGTGAGCTCTGGATCAAATGTCAAAAGAGCATTTTGTCGAAGTAAATATTCTGCGCAATAAGCGTGGTTTGCGGCGATTTTAAGCATGTCTACTGCATCTAGGTATTGCTTGTCCATGTGAGCCTCATCAAAACATGTTAAAATACGTGCCCGTTAAGTAGATTAGATCATATGCTAGCAGCACTTACAACACCTCTTCAAATTGGCTCTCTTACGCTCCCACATCGCCTTATCCAAGGACCATTGGCGGGATTTAGTTGCGCACCCTTTAGAAAAACGTTTAACCAATTTTTACCACCGGCGTTTTGTGTTTCTGAGATGATCTCAGCAAATGATGTATTGTACAAACATACCAATCAATCTCGTTATATTTACCGTGCACCAGAAGAGCACATTCTTTGTTATCAAATTGCAGGCAGCGCTCCAGAGGTGATGGCGAAAGCGGCGTCTCGTTTAGCATCTTCTGGGGCTTCAATGATTGATATCAATTGCGGTTGCCCAAAACCTAAAATAAGAAAAAAAGGGGCGGGGAGTGCGTTATTAGAAGACGAAGAGCGCTTGCATGAGATAGTGGCGCACGTTCGAGCGGCAATTTCTATTCCTTTGACAGTAAAATTACGTATTTTAGGCGATGAACGAGATATTGAAATTGCGACAAAGATTGAAGCGCAAGGCGCTGATGCGTTGATTGTGCATGGGCGTCGTTTTATTGATGATTATGATGTGCCATGTGATTACTCGAAAATTCAGCAAATTAAAGCAGCACTCAAAATTCCTGTTATTGCGAATGGCGATATCAGCGATAAGGCGTCTTTGGAAAAGGCTGTGCTTAAAAGCCAAAGTGATGCATATATGATTTCAAGGGCCGGTACGGGTAAGCCTTGGCTTTATCAAGCGTTGCTGAATCCAAATAGTGATGACCCATCAATGAGTGACCAGGATTTAATCGATTGTTTTCTAACGCACTTAGAAGGGCTTAAGAGTCTTGAAAGCGAGTATCAAGCGGTTTTACAAAGTCGTCAATTGGTGAGGTATTATTTTGGAAGATGGCTTAATTTTGATGTGCTGCAGGGGTATTATCAATTGACGGAGTTAAGCCAAATTAGAGAGTTTTTATATCGAGAGAGCTTGAATGGCATCAACAAGGAAATATTATGTCTCACCTAATTATTATTGCAGGTCCTAACGGGGCTGGAAAATCCACAACAGCCCCAGCTATATTGAAGGATGCCTTGCATGTTGATGACTTTGTTAACGCAGATGTTATAGCCCAAGGACTTTGTGCCTACCACCCTGAAAAAGCGGCTATTCAAGCAGGACGTATTATGCTTGACCGTATTCATACGCTTGCAAGAGAGAAAATTAATTTTGCTTTCGAAACAACATTAGCTAGTCGTACTTTTGCGATGTGGATACCAAAAATACAAAAACAAGGCTATCAGTTCCATCTAATTTTTTTATGGTTGCAAAGCGCAGAACTTGCTGTTTCAAGAGTAAAAGAGCGTATTAAAACAGGTGGTCATTCAGTGCCAGAGGTTACCATTCGAAGAAGATATATCGCGGGATTAAAAAATTTCTTCAATTTGTATAGCCCCTTGGCTGATTCATGGCAACTTTATGATAATTCAATTACTGGTTCTTGCTCTCTTATTGCCTCAGAAGATACGCATCAGCGCCTCATTGTTAAAGATCAGAAAATATGGCAACAACTAAAGGGGATTCATCATGAAAAAAGCTAAAAGTATATCCGATGACAACATCACAAAAATTCTTAATGATCCGGCTATAGTTATGCAATTCATACAATCAGGCATACAGGATGCATTATTAAAACATAAGCAGGCTGGCAACGAAGTATGTGAATGGCGTAATAATAAGGTTGTTTGGATTCCGCCAGAAAAAATAATTATTAATAAATGATAATTAGCCTAGCATCAATGCGAGAGACATCTTTATTTTGATGTGCTGCTGACAGGATGATATGCCTATATATTTGTAATGATTTATCAGCAAACTACAACTTATTTGATACCGGAGAAATGTGTGAAACCCCAAACAGTCATCATTTTTATGGCTACCTACAATGGGCAGGCCTATTTGCGAGAGCAATTAGACTCTATTGTGGCTCAAACCTACCCACATTGGGTGTTGTTAGTTTCAGATGATGGTTCCAAGGATGATACGTTGAGCATCCTTAAGGAGTACCAAAAACGATTAGGCTCAGGCAAAGTTGTGATACAAGAAGGCCCTAGGAAGGGCTTTGCGGCGAATTTTCTCGCTATGGTGTGTAGAAATGATCTTGATGGGGCTTATTTTGCTTTTGCTGATCAAGATGATATTTGGTTGCCAGATAAGTTTCAACGCGCTATTGACTGGTTAAGTCAAACAGCTATTGAAACCCCGGCACTTTATTGCGCTCGAACCGAACTTACGAATCAAAACGGTTTATCTATTGGACACTCGCCGCTTTTTAAAAAGCCACTAGGTTTTTTAAATGCGCTCGTGCAAAGTGTTGGTGGAGGCAATACGATGATGTTTAATAAGGCTATGCTAAATTTGTTGCGAGAAGCTGGGGAAAATATTAACATCGTCTCCCATGATTGGTGGGCTTATATGTTGGTTACAGGTGCTGGTGGGTTGATTTTTTATGATCCAACGCCCTCGATTCTTTATCGACAACACGGTGGTAATTTAGTTGGCTCTAATGTGGGATGGCTATCAAGGCTTTCAAGGATATCGTTGTTGTTAAAAGGGCGTTTTAAAAACTGGAATGATAGGAATTTTAGCGCACTATCTTCTATCAAGCATTTGCTGACAGAAGATAATCAAAGGGCTTTGATGCGTTTGATGGAAGCAAAAAACGCAGGCTTGCTATCAAGAATAAAAATACAAAAGCAACTTGGTATTTATCGACAAACATGTCTTGGCAATCTTGGATTGGTGACGGCTCTTTTGTTAAAGAAAATGTAGTATTAATTTGTATGGATAAGGGAATGTATGACGCTTCTAGTCACAGGCGGTGCGGGGTTTATCGGCAGTAACTTTATCCTTGATTGGGTTAACGGATCTGATGAGTCTATTGTTAACCTTGATAAGCTAACTTATGCTGGAAATTTGTCAAATTTAAAAACACTAGAGGATGACCCAAGATACCATTTTATTGAGGGTGACATTTGTGATGGCGATCTTGTTTTAGAGTTACTGATTCAACATCAAGTCAGGGCTATTATTCACATGGCTGCAGAGAGTCATGTTGACAGGTCAATTCTTGGGCCAGAAACGTTTATCCAAACTAACGTGGTTGGTACACTAAGAATATTAGAAGCTGCCCGTGCTTATTGGGGCGCTCTTCAAGACGCTCAAAAAGAAGAGTTTCGTTTTATTCATATTTCTACCGATGAAGTCTTTGGATCGCTTGAAAAAACAGATCAAGCGTTTACTGAAAACCACCCTTATCAACCCAATAGTCCTTATTCAGCAAGCAAGGCATCTTCTGATCATCTTGTTCGTGCTCATCATGAAACGTATGGACTTCCTACGGTCATTACCAATTGTTCGAATAACTATGGCCGTTATCAATTTCCAGAAAAACTCATTCCTTTTTGCATTCATCAGGCGTTGGCGGGAAAATCTATACCCCTCTATGGTGATGGGCAACAAGTGCGTGACTGGCTTTATGTCTCTGATCATTGCAGCGCATTACGTGCGATTCTTGAAAAAGGGTGTGTTGGCTCGAGGTACAATATTGGTGGCTGGAATGAAAAACCAAATATAGAGGTGGTTCTTGCTATTTGTTCTTTGCTAGATAAAAAACATCCTCGAAAAGACGGGCGAGCTTATCAAGAGCAGATAGCATTTGTAGCTGATAGAGCGGGTCATGATCGGCGTTATGCTGTTAATGCGACTAAAATCGCAAACGAATTGGGCTGGAGGCCTTCATGTACCTTTGACGAGGGGCTTGAAAATACAGTGGATTGGTACTTGCATCATCAAAATTGGGTTGAAGAGGTGATGAGTGGCGCATATCGACATTCGCTTGAGGAATGTGTTTGATGAGGCTTTTATTACTGGGCAAAGATGGTCAGGTAGGCAAAGCGCTACAACAAACTTTACTAACCCTAGGCGAGCTTGTCTCTTTCGGTCGTGATGAGTTTAATTTAGAGGATCTCAATGCGCTAGAAACGCATCTCATTGACGAAAGACCAGATATTATCGTTAATGCAGCAGCTTACACGGCTGTTGATCAAGCTGAGCATGATAAAGAGAGGGCATATCTTATTAATGCAGAGGTTGTTAAAAAACTTGCAGCATTTGCAAAAGCCAACGATGTCCTCTTGGTTCATTACTCAACAGATTATGTTTTTGATGGTGAGAAAACGAGTCCATATATTGAAACAGACCCAGTGAGTCCACTCAGTGTTTACGGTGCATCAAAACGTGCGGGTGAAAACGCTATCTTAGAGAGCGGTTGCCGCCATTTAATTTTGCGCACCAGCTGGGTATTTTCCGCAACGGGTAAAAATTTCATCAAAACTATTTTGCAGTTAGCGAAAGAAAAATCTAGCTTAAAAGTCGTTGCAGACCAATTTGGCGCACCGACTTCAGCTGATTTTATTGCGGCAATTACACGTGATGCGATAGCGG
>JBIIJL010000092.1:0-7388 GCA_044233795.1 Legionella sp.
GCAAGAGCTGAACAAAACAAACGTCATTGAATTAAACAAAATGGCGAACTAAACAATTAACTTGATGGGCTGAATAAATGAGAATTTACAGCAAATTTAGGACTTGACCTGGGATCATCCAGTCATTTAATTCATCATCATTCGGTTTGATAATCGTTTCAGCATCAAAACTGGCGGCATTGTCAGTAAGAAATTCATCTAATTTAACAGCCATTGAGACGGTTTTGCCTGTTTGAGCATACTCCATGGTATTTAAAGTGCTTTCTATTTCAGGCGTGCATAATTTTTGTGGAATGATAACAACGCTCGGATCAAACAATACAGTGTTGTCTCGACAAGTCTTGCATGCCTGAGTAATGAGAAGCTAATGCAGATTTTGACTGATGCAAAACCAATGCATGCAGGTATCGGCGGTAAATCCTGCTTGTGCTCTATTGATGGCACGTCAGTATTTGTTAAAAAAGTACCGCTGACTGATCTTGAGCAGCTACCTCAACATTTCATGTCTACAGCTAATTTTTTTAATCTACCGCTGTGCTATCAATATGGCATTGGCTCTGCTGGCTTTGGAGCATGGCGTGAGCTTGCAACTCATATTATGACAACCAATTGGGTGATCACGGGTGAGTGCGTAAATTTTCCAGTCATGTACCATTGGCGTATTTTGCCCAGTGGAGCAGGCGATATCAATATCAACTATTGGGGTGATATCGAAAAATACTGTCAGTACTGGGAGAATTCCAGCGTCATTCGTCAACGCGTTGAAGATCTCAATAAAGCATCAGCGCATATCGCTTTATTTCTTGAATATGTCCCACAAAATTTGCATGAGTGGCTGAGTGCTCAAAAGAAGAAACTACATTTTTAAAACAACATCAGTCATATGACCAGGCATGCCACGCTGTAAACCTGCTTCACTGCATTATCACATCGCTTTTTGGCAAGGAACATTGGGAAATGCGACTTCGTGAATATCTTGCCGGCGAACTCGGCAATATGCCGCCTGTTATTGCAGCTATTATCAAACAATACGCTCCAATTGCGCAGGTGGCAGAGACTTATCGATTATCAAACTTAAAACCAGTCAACAACTTAAACTACAATTATGTGCTACCTGGTTTTCAGGGTTCCCAGCCTATTATTCTAAAGCTAGGTCTAGATATTGATGGATTCAAACGGGAAGCCGCAGCACTGATGGCTTTTTCAGGATTTGGTGTTGTCCACGTGCTCATCGAAAATAATGGATTACTTCTGCTTGAATGCGCAGTACCAGGCATTTCTTTAAAACCCCATTTCCCTGAAAACGATGATGAGGCTATTCATATCACTGCAAATGTCATAAGGCGATTGCACAACGCACTAATACCGCATGCCCACCTATTTCCCCATGTCAAAGGTCACTTTTTTGAAAACCTGCAGGATAAAAACGTAAACATTTGATTTTACTATGATAAAATGGTGCGCTCGGAGGGATTCGAACCCCCGACACCTTGGTTCGAAGCCTTATGCTCTAGTTTAAAAAGTATTATATATCAATGTCTTGCGATGCGTCGAATCGCATGAAAACGGCCTAGAGCTGCCTAGAACGGCGGAGCACGGTCACAGTTGAGACACGTTTTGATCACAATGATTTTTGCTACATGCGCACAACTCTTGACCCACCTCTAAAAATGATCGCTTGTGATAATGAATAATAAAATGGATCGATCTCTCGGGCCCATGGCCCCACCTACTTGCTACTCTACCAGCAGCAACTCCGTTTGCTATAGAGATACAATCAAAGAGCTGCAAACTATTTAGGCCCTGGTGCAGAAGACGTATTTGCAACTGGTTCAACGATATTCATATCTTGAAAAACCCAAGCTGGGGTGCATTTTACCAATATTTCCAGTCCAGCTTCATCACTGACATTAAACACTTGATGATGTTGATTGCGATTAATCTCTATTGCTTCACCTTCCTTGACGATATGCTCTACACCATCAAGAACGACTCTAGCAATGCCATATGTCACATAATAAATTTCAGTCCGCTCTTTGTGGAAGTGATTGGTGGAAGCGCTACCCTTATCAAAAGTTGCAAGTGCCCAACTACGATCAAAGCGTCCATCAGTTGCTGCACCAGTGACTTCAACAACTTTTTCACCTTGATCATTTGTAAAGACATGCTTATCTTTTGTTGTATAAGAAGATAGTTGACCTTCAATGTTAAGTTTTAATTCGCCTTCTGTCCCAAAAATAATAGCTGTATTATCTTTGAAGATGAGCTTTTTCTCTGGTTTGCTAAAAAATGTGAACATATTTCACCTCAATTAAATTAGAATCAAACAGCTTGTGCTGTCGTGGAGGATCATATTCCAAAATCGCCAGATAAGCATTCGTAAAAATTACTTAGTGCTTTCCTCCTAATCATTATTGGATATTATAGTCAATTAGTATAAAATGCAATCTAAATAAGTGTTGTTGAGAGGAATAGATGCTGGATTTTATTAATCAGGATGCTGAAAACATGCCGGGAATTGTATTTGTCAAAGATACGAAATCTAGATTCTTATTCAGTTCGGCAGAGCTTGCTAAACAAGCTGGTGTTAACTCTCCTTCTAAATTGGTTGAGTTAACTGACTTTGATACACCATGGGCTGAGTTTGCAGAACAGTTCCAAATCGATGATGCTAGAGTGTTCCAGGGGGAAACGATTCAAAAATTTGATCCGTTTATTAACCATCATGGAGAGCATGGTTTTTTGTTAGTCACCAAGCAGCCAGTTGTTAGAAAAAATGAAATTATTGGCGTCATAGGCAACGCGCAATTAGTTTCATCGACGATACAGAGCTCTTTACTGGCCTTGCAATATCAGGATAAAAAACTAACCAATATAAAATCAAAATACGAAATAAAATCAAATTACCCAGAACTTACTAAACGCGAATCCGAAATACTTTACCACCTAATACGTTACTATTCTGCAAAATTAGTTGGTCAAAAGCTGAACATTTCACCGAGAACGGTTGAGAAGCACATTGAATTTATTAAAGAAAAATTTAATGTAAAATCTAAAAATCAGTTAATTGAATATGCCATCAATAATAATTTATTTAATGTTATTATCACAAAATGATAATGTTCTATTTTGGCAAGTATTAATTAGCCTGTGCCCTGCGGATGAGTAAATTACTGAGGGATTTCATCGAAAGATGAAATTGATTCAACGAAGAGCTTATGGGTTTAGAAATTTTGAAAACTATAGGTTACGAGTTAGAGTACTGTGCGGATGAGTAAAGTGCCCCCGGATTTGGGGAAGAGCCATTAAATGGTGCGCTCGGAGGGACTCGAACCCCCGACACCTTGGTTCGAAGCCTGATGCTCTAGTTTTAAATTCGTTATTAATCAATGCCTTGCAATGCGTCAAATCTATCAAAAACGGCCTAGAACTGCCTAGAACGGCGGAGCACGGTCACAGCTGAGACACGTTTTGGTCACAGTGATTTTTGCTACATGCGCACAACTTTTGACCTACCTCTAAAAATGCTCGCTTGTGATAGGGATAAGGTTCTTATCAAAAAAATAATAATACATAACAGGCACAGCATTTTTTTCGAATGCATTTTCAATCATGTAATATTGACTGTCTTTCGCGCCAATCCCTGATTCCGTTATAGCGGCCTGGATACATAAGTAAGACTGATCCCCCTGGTCTATCCTATACCACCTAGCACGATTAGTAAAAATCCATCCTGGCTTAATTTCTGGATTGATTGAGCGATTTATTGCTGTATCTGCTTTGATTTTTTGGTCGTTGATTATCAGATAGAATTCATCATTGCAAGTCACCATTCCATAAAGATGACCATTAACCTCTTGATCAAATTGATTCTCGCAATTGTTCTCGTTAACCTTAGCAACCGCTCCATCAACAAGCTCTGTAAGCCGTATGGAACTGTTTTTAGGTTTAAGATCGATGCAAGATCTTAATATTTCAAAAGAAGGCTCTGAATAGCTTTGGTTTAAAAAAACCATCCGACCAGTATAAATAAAACTCTAGTTATACGCATTGCTTTGCTCCTCTTGCCTTTAATTAATCATGATTCAATTTCCAAAATATAGTCCCTCCACGTGCAGCAGTAGACTCATAACAGGTATTGTAATTGCCTTTTTTTGTGGTTGTTCCTTTATGCTCAGGCTCTTGCACAGAAAATATGTTGTGATCAGGATTTGTAAATCGGAAACCATCTATATACTTAGGGTGACTCGAACCACTTTTTTCAGATCAAATCCATCCCAAAAGCAACCGCCATTGGAATAATCAATGCCATCATGAAGCGCATTCCTTGCAGCCTTATATGCTTTTTCAAAAGATACCTCAGATGTTGCACACATCAATGCGCTATATCGTTCATTGCCATCATAGACGGCATAAGAAAAGCTCTTGTATCGCTGAACTAATGCATTGACCGATGATACGTGTGCAGCATCTCTTCTTCTAATGATTGCAGAGGCAATGGCTGCCATCTCTTCAAAATTATCTTGAGTGGACGCCTCTCCATAAGCGACTCCTGCTAGCAATTTTTCTTCAGCTACCTCATTTAGATTTATTTTACATGCTGGCATTGCTCTTATGCATTTTCTTTGAGCATTTATCGTTTGCTCATACTCTGATAATACCCAGGATACGTTAGGACAAACCATAAGCATTTCGTTACACCACCCAAATCTTATAGGAATTTTAAATGCGCCATTGGCACAAACATCCCCGCCTTGCACATTGGCTTTAAATATCCCTGACTTATCAACGCAAAATTCGCCAGTCAATACATTCGTGGTAAAAAGTCCCAAAGCCGTACAAACGTCTTGCCAAGTCTTCTCCATTATCGATCGATCGCTGTTGACCGTATAAGCTTCATCAATTTTATAATTCTGCACATCTATTGGCGGGATAGCCTCAGCATTTGCCAGCTCAATGATTACTTGCATTAACAATAAACCACCTATAACTCCTTTCCGAATCACTTCTACTTTCCAAAAAAACCAATTTGGACAATTTTTTTATTATAGCTCTTCATTTTTCCTCTGCTCTTCTAACCATTGTTGACCCTTTTTTGTTAGAACATACGCTTGTTCAGGGTGATTGATCACCTCTGGGTATAAATAATTAATGAGGCCTTCTTTGCGCATAGGGGTTAAATGCCCCGTTTTTAATGCAGTAACTTTTCTTTTTAAAAGATTGGCTATTTTTTCTGCTGAATAAGGGTGCTGGAGACACAATTCTAAAATGATTGGCCACAATTGAGCTTTGCGTGCCCGTGGTGTTAATGCATCAATGGCTTTTTTTAGGGGGCTGGAGAGCTCACTTGTATTTGAGTCAAGGTCACTTGTATATGGGGTGAAGTCACTCGTATTTGACTCGAGGTCACTTGTATATGGGGTGAGGTCACTCGTATTTGCAACGGGATCTAACAATGTCATTTGAAATTGTTTGGTTGGTTTGTAATAGGAAGTTGAACCACTGCCTCCTTTTTCAATGAGGTGATGTTGTTGCCAAAGGCGGCGTAATACTTGACTCGCGGCAAGTGTATCTAAATCAGTAACAGCACGTAGAGCAGCATTATCGATCGCACGCATCTCTTTAACCAGAACCAAGGCTTTGGCTTCATCATCACTTAGATTTAAATGATTAAACTGTTGCAACCACTGCAATTGCTCTTCGCCCATTAGTTGGTGCAACAGAAATGTTGCAGTAAATTGATTACTCTCCCTGTTCGATACAAAAACAGGCTTTGTTAGTCCTGCCTGTTGTAATAGTCGTTGCATAGTACGAATACCTGTACCCTTCGTTTCTGCAAAATCCAGATCATAAAGAACTGCCGCAAGAATAGGATTACGCAACTGTGATCTTGTATTGTCTATGTCATTTAATGGTTTTAAAGAGTATCCAGGATTATGAATTTCTAAACGATTGCGATAACGCGCAACAATAATCGGTTAGTGCACGCTATAATCACGATGCATCACTGCGTTCACAATCGCCTCACGAATTACTTTTTGTGGTAAGAGAGGCTGATCCGAGCGTTGAAGATTGCCTTCCTCCAGTCGAAAATGATAGGGCATCTCATCCAGAATTACATTTTCAAGCTTATAAATCAGCCTGATTAATGGTTCACGAAGATCGATTGAATATTGGAAACGCTGTTCTGGATTTTCAACCCACTCCGTGCCTTGGATGCGAACATAATCTATACGCACCATGGGTAATAGTCGTCTTAAGGACGATACCTTGCCAAATAGCAGCAAACCAGCAATATTCGGGATGGGAAGCACGGGCGACTTCGTCAACAAACGCATAGAACACAACATATTCACATCGTCCGACTGCAATTCCTCAGCATGTGATTTTACTTGCGCGCGTAGCTTACGATATAAAGCAATGGCACTCAAATCGAGATCATCATATTCTGCATCATCAAAAGTAATTTGCTCATAGCTTTTGCCAGAGCGAGCTAACAGAATTGGCTCTAATTCTCGTTCGGTACATTCATAATCACCATTAGCCCCTCGGCGCCAAACACCTGTCTTGCGCTTATTGTGTTTATCAGGTTTTCCGATAAAACGGCAGGGTTTTGCACTAGAATCGAATTCATGGACAAAAATACCAATGAGCGATTTACCTTCTATCTTTGTGTGCTTGCATTCGATGGTAACGGGATGTTCGAATTGATTACGGCAGTTATTTTGCAGATCACCCAAGAGTTTATCAACATTCTCAATGCCAGTTACCCAAAATGTGTCATGTTGGAGATCAGGTTCTGAAATGCCAAGAAGTAACCATCCACCTTTTAACCCAGGCTCATTAGCAAACGCACAGATAGTTTGCATAACAGAAGGCCCGATCTCGTTGGCTTGCTTAGCCTCAATACGCGGAGACTCACCTAATTGCACCAATGAGTCAAAGACCTGTTGAATAGACCAAGACATTAAAATAGAGCTCCTCACAATTTAAACTTTATCCCACTACCATCAAGAGCACGGATCGTTACGACCAGTTCTGAAGGATTGAGCACCTTAGCACATCTTATAAATATGTCCTTAAATTCCGAACTACCTTCCCAACAATCTCGGCCTGCACCGTTTCACTCACTTTAATATTCGGCCAATTATCATTCAAAGTCATCAACTCAAATTCAGACGATGTATAGGACAATTTTTTATATTGGCAAATAATTACCCCCTGCTTTCCACTGATTTTAACAGCAACATAATCACCTGGCTCTGGCGATAAAGAAGGATCAATCATCTGAATCGCATATCCCGCAGCAAACTCACGAATAAAATTCCCAGTATGGTTTGCCTAGACAATCAAGTATAATTTTTTGTCTATCAATAATATTTGTAACC
>JBIIJL010000093.1:0-7176 GCA_044233795.1 Legionella sp.
ATACAAGTCGCTTTATGTTCTCAAAGGAGATTTACAGATTACTCCGGCCGTACCTTTCACTGTTCAGCATATGAATACGCCTATTGGGCGAAAGACACGCACATGTGCCGCATGCTAGAGCATCATATGAATGATGCCACCAAAACAACGATGTTAGAACGTATTGAGGAAATAGAACGTATCGTTTTAAAAACAGGGCAACCTATGGGGCTAAGTTATCAACAAAATGGTGCTGAACACCGTAGTGCCCATTTTAATTTTGAACCGCTTAGAAGGGCATATGAACAATACGTTAACGGCTATGATGCATGGCGTGCTGCAAGTAACTGGGATGCACTTAAGGTTGCTTGGATGAATATAGGCATAGCGCAGCGTAATGTTCCAACTCATGTTGCGCAAGAATATTGCCATCCTACCCGTTCGTTTGACCGGTTACCGTCCTTCAATGTCGATGAAGAAAGATTACCGAGAGTTTTAGCGGTTTACAATTGGAGTACTCGTCGTGATGCGTTGTGGTTCCCACTTGGGCTGGCTGAATCAGGTGTTACATTAATGCGCTCGAATTTTCTTCGATGTGCGGGCAGGCTCGATGGGATGGGTCGCCAAGCAGCGGAGTATGACTTGGCGGCTATTACCCATCTTGATCAAGTGAGACACCTCGATCTTAAGGTTTCGCGCGACCATTTAAGCCCGCCGGGGCAACCTTTTTTGTCAATGTAGCTCATGGATTACTTCTGTCGCGATAGTCGCGGCGGAGGTGTACCAACAGACCGCCACAAGCCATACCAATAACTCCTGAGATTGCAAGCGTTTTCACAATTTCACCCACTACGCGCACCAACGACGCATGTAATTCTTGATTCAGCAGAGAGAAACTCCAATACTGGCTGCCTAAAGCTATCAATCTCGTAAACCTTATCGACTAAAAAACATTCACAATCTTCTTCGGCCAAAACTTCATGGGCCACTTGAATCTCGTGTACTTGGCCTAATATCTATCCTTAAAATAGTTACCATAACGTCAAAAGGATGCTAAATTAAACATCCACATCAATAATGATGCCCTAAGGAGAGATGCTATGGAGCGATATACAAGCGGCGAAGCCAAAATACCCTTTGCCCCCCCAAAAAAACCTAGTTTACAACGGAGCAAAGTTAAACACGATGGTGATGGTCGATTTACTGCCAGTTTAATGGAAGAAGATGAGCAGAAATTTCAACAAAATAAAGCCTTGTTGGAGAGCATGTCAGATAAACTTCGCGCGGCAGATTCTGCCTTGAACATGTTGTTAGGAAGTAAACAAGAGATCCTATGCATTCTCCCAAGTATCGCACATCAAAAAATGGTAGCTGGCGTCACTCCAAGGGATGAATCTGAAGCAAGTGCCGATAAACCATCAACCTCTTGTACTTTAGAAGATGATATAAACAAACTGCGCACCCAAATTCATTCACTGTTATCAACCTCTGTTGATATCAAAAATTCCCCAGTCTTTAAGCGTTTCTTAGCAAGACTCACCAAGACATTTGAACAAACAAACCAACTCATACAGGAGTCCAAGCTTTGTATCTATAATAAAGAAACTGCCATAGCAATCGCGGCGGCAGACGAAGAATTACGACATAGTAGAATTTCTGAAGCCATCTCGCTTTGCACAGACTATAAGAGCAAGAAAGATGCACTTAGCTTTCCCTCAACTATTTTTTTCAAGCCAGCACCCACAAGACTCGGAGCCATCGAACTTATTGAATCTATCGCTCAACTCTTGCAAGATGAATTAAGCCCCCTGCGTGAAAATCTTGCCAGGTTTGCTCAACACATTTTTGATGCACCACATACCCCAACCATAGAAGAAGTTCATACAGCAGCAAAAGCACTCATAGATCATACCCAAGCTTCGGGTCTCATCATCGAAGGAGTATACCTATATGTAATGAATGACATCCAGGAAGACTATAAAAAAGGTTGGCTAATGACAGATCCCGAAAGAAGCGAGTTATTTAAATTGCTCTCAGCATCCATTAAAAGCAACAGCGATGAAGAGTGTTTAAAACGGCTCAAAGCCTTAGAAGGATTTATGCTATCACATCCAGGGCGAGAGAAAATTCAATGTGGAATACAAAAACACTCTGAGATCTTAGCAGGTACAATCACACTGCTAAAACAGTGCACGCACCATAACGGCGATACTCAACAAATGGCAGCTCCCTAAGAGGTCATACTGTATGAATCAATTGGCTGTCGATAAGCTCAATCTTATGATGAACCAAGCCCGCGAAGCATTAGATGGCGCCACCAATCATCTTGAAGATGCCGGACACTTGTCTACTCATCTTGCAGATTTTAGCGAAGACGACAGCATCGATAGAGCACAAATTCTACAACTCATCTTACAGTATCGTTTGGATAGCCAAGACGCTCTTGCTAAATTGCTAAAATTTGACAACGGGCTCCTACAAATATTGGGGATTGCCAAGCACCAATCCCCTCAAATGAACCTAGAGCGCATGGAATATGCCCTTGGCAATGATGATTTACATAATATCTTGTATGCATTGAGTCAATTGGTTAGCACATTGATCAAAATTGCTCATCGCTATCAGCGACAACTTGAAAAAGCATCACAACAACGCAAAAAACTATTGGCGCAAAAGACTCCGCCTGTATTGATTAAGCTTCGTAATTCTCTTCAAAAAACACTCGCCCAACAAAAGCACTTTATCACGTTGATAGCCCAAATCAATTTACATATAGCCAATGATGAATGGATTAAATTACAGTCAGTTGGGCCATTATACGACCATATTGGAGCATTAAGAGGACCTGTCTCACAATTTTTCCAAGCAATCCAAAATGGGATGACGATGGGGCGTGAAATTTATGAAACCATTAGTTCAAATATCAAACTAAATGAAACGCTAGACCACGTGCTTAAGGAGGCAAACAACATTTTGCAACACTTACCCGATACCCCAGCACCCCAGCATTTCTTTCATCCAGCAGCGTTGCACCCCCAAGAAGATCAGTCCTTACGTCTTGAAGAACGAGCTTCAAACAAACGGCTAGGCAATTTTTTTAATCATTGAACAAGGTTTGAACGTTGCAACATAGCGGGTGATGAAACCCCTGTTAAAGTCATCGCAACTCGCATTTCATTAGCAATCAAATCAAGTAGATGCTCTACACCCGCTTGCCCTCGGGCAGCTAAAGCATAAGCCATGGCTCGCCCAATGAGAACAGATTTGGCACCTAAGGCGAGCATTCGCACCACATCAAGGCCCGATCGAATACCTGAATCAACCAAAATAGGTACATCATGCCCCACCGCGTCAACAATAATGGGCAGCGCATGGGCAGTTGCTAACACGCCATCAAGTTGGCGCCCACCGTGATTAGAAACGATAATTCCATCTGCCCCAAATTTGACAGCATCTTTGGCATCTGCTGGGTCAAGAATCCCTTTAATCATCATTGGCCCTTTCCAAAAGCTCCTGATCCACTCGAGATCTGACCAACTGATTGTAGGATCAAAGTTTTTATTTAACCAGCCTATATAATCAACAAGGCCAATGCGCTTGCCCAAATAAGTTGAGATATTTCCTAAATCATGAGGACGACCCAACATGCCCACGCTCATGGCCCAAGCAGGCTTCATCATGCTCTGCAAAATACGCTTTTGAGAAGAAAATCTTCCAGACATCCCTGAATGTGAATCCCGATAACGCGCCCCTGGGACTGGCATATCGACAGTGAAAACCAGGTGGGTAACACCACAAGCCTGAGCTCTTTCAAGCATGCTTTTCATAAACCCTCTATCTTTTAGCACATAAAGCTGGAACCAGATAGGCGCTGAACTTGCTTGGGTTACCTCCTCTAACGAGCATAGTGAAACCGTGGACAGTGTGAAAGGAACTCGTTTATTCTTCGCAGCTTTTGCAGCTTGTATCTCACCTCGTCTGGCATACATACCAGCTAAACCTAAGGGGGCCAAGATGACAGGCATGGCAAGCGTTTGCCCAAAAAGCTCTGTATCAAGCGTTAATTGATCAACATTTTTTAAAATGCGCTGCCTTAAGGTCACCTCAGCTAGACACTCGATATTTGCTTTAAGGGTATGCTCATTATAGGAGCCTCCATCAATATAATCGAAGAGAAAACGTGGCAATTTTCGCTTTGCAGCCACCCGATAGTCAGCCACACACGACATCATCATGCATCAACTCTCCGCTTGTTAGAAATTTCTGATAACTTTCATTCATATTTAACAATGCTACAAAAGCAATAACGGCACAACCCATTAAATACCATGCTGGAGCGAAAACATCATGCGTACTCGCAACAAGCGTCATCGCAACCAGAGGCACTGTCCCACCAAACAATGCCAAAGAAATATTGTAACTAATTGATATACCCATGCTGCGATGATAGGTATCAAACATTTCTGCAAGTGTTGTTGGAATCAACCCTGTCAGAGTACCCGCAGCCAATGCAAACAAAACCTCCCCTAATAATGCCAAGTAAATATCATGTTGCGTGAGTAACCAAAAAACTGGATACACTACAGCCATCAAACTCAGCATGCCGGCACCTAATACAACCTTCCTACCAAGATAATCTGAGAGACGTCCCATGAGGATAGTTATGAGGATTTGTAAACTCAAGGCAATAGTATTAATGACCATCACCGCTCGTAAGGGCAGCCCTTCCTTTTCGACAAGAAAAGTATTGAAATAAGCAATGAGAAAATAATTAGCAATCGCCATGATCGATGTTAAACAAATACCTATAAATATTGTACGATAACTCAAACTCGAAAGATGATGAACTAAGCTTACAGAACGCAACGTTTCGTTGGCATGCGCTTTTTCGTATAAAACAGGCTCAATAGAGCGTATCCGCACCCATAAGCCTACAATACCAAGCACTCCTCCCACCAAAAAGGGAATGCGCCAACCAAAGCTTGCAAGGTCAGTTACATTTAAAAACCCACTAATACAAGTGGCAAAAGTAGCGCTTAAAACCATACCGAGCAAGGCACCAGCCATTGCCAGGCTTCCAGCAATTCCTCGTCGATCAACATCTGCATGCTCTATTAAAAATACTGTTGCAGTCGTTAGCTCCCCACTTACGGCCAATCCTTGAATAAGACGTAACCCAATCAATAGCATCGGGGCTAGCCAACCAATCGATGAATAATTGGGTAAAATCCCTATCATCAAGGTAGGGCAAGACATCATGATCATTGAAATTATCAACGCCTTTTTTCGCCCACGATGATCACCTATATATCCGAAAAGAATTGCGCCCAATGGCCTTACTAGAAACCCTAGCGCAAACACACCAAAAGTTGCTATAAGTGATAAAAATGGATCTTTATTTGGAAAAAATTGCTGCGCAATAATTGGCACAAAATAAGCATAAATCGTAAAATCATACCATTCCATAGCATTACCAATTGCGCCTGCTAATACAACTTTTTTTTGCTTCCCAATCATAATTATGATATCCCAATCGTCGAAAATAAGTTGGCCAAAATTCCAAACCCATCATAATGGTAATCGAGAGCTTCTTCAAATGATTAGAATTGTGCCTTAGACGAGGTTAATATTTGTAAATCGAGAGTTCAGACTGCGTCTCCAATCCAAGCGATGCTTCCAAATGAGCTGCCCTGGGGGTTGCTTGCAAGGTTGCATCTTCATACCTTCATTTAAACGCGTAATATGCAATGCCGTGCCTAGGCCTTATTTACGGTATCCTCGCAAGACAGCTCATCATGTAAATAACGACTTGCAGCCCCAACCACTTTTTCACTATCAAGCGCTACAATATGCACAAATTTATCTCCTATTTGATAGATGGTGGTCCCCTGCACGGGCATGAAAGATTTTTTTGTTATGTACAGAGTTAGGCTCGATAGAGTCAACACTGATTACGTTACCTATTAATAGATGCCGTTACCAAGTGCTGATTCAATTGTTCATGCACTCGCTTTGCTGGCTCATAATGAGGAAACTGGGCTGTTATCTTATCTAAAAGTTGTCTTGAAGAGAGCTCCTCACCTCGATTCCAATCATTTAAAGCATCCATAAATAACAACTCAACCGAACGTTCTGCTGCTCCGTCTAGGTGACTCACTGGAGCCGGTTCTATGAAACTTAGCCTTTCTTTAGATTGAGCCTCCAACCACTGCATGGTCCGAAACGCTTGCAAACTACCGTTAGCACTTGCCTCTTCTAGTAATTTTCTACTGATAGCTGCATTTGGTTTCCCTTGATGAGCATCGTTGTAAAGCATTGCCAATTGGTATTGAGCATAAGCACTTCCGAGTGCTGCCAATTGTTTATAAAGCGCTTCTACCTTATTAGGATCTTTTGCCACCCCTATACCGTATTGATAAATCCGTGCAAGAGCTAGCATGGCTTTAGCATTGCCCCTATCAGCTGCTTGTTGGTAGTATTTGAGTGCCGTATTGAAATCAAGCTTCATCGCAACACCTGTTTCAGACATCAAACCCAATTGATACAATGCATCGCGATGACCCAACTCAGCCGCCTGTTTGTAAAACTCTAAGGCATGACTTTCATCTCGATGACCATTCACCCCATTGAAATACAGTCCTGCCATTTGCATCATCGCTTGGCTATTTCCAGCATCACTTGCTTGTTGATAAAGCGCTTGGGCCTTGGGAAGATCTACTGGGCGCCCTTTGCCTTTCTCATATATAAGCCCAAGATTAAGCTCACCTAAAGGATCACCTTTGGACGCGGCAAGTTCATAGTACTTTTCAGCACTTTTATAATCTGCATCAACCGTATCGTAAATAAACCCTAGAGCCACCGCTGCTGGTGCATAGACATTTGCAGCACTTACGTACCATTTTTTTGCCGAATCATAGTCAGGTTGATCACCTACATAACCCATTTGGTATAGATGACCCAGCGAATATTGAGCTATTGCTTGTCCTTGATTGGCCGCCTGGGTGTACCACTTTTCAGCACCAACCCTATCCATGTCACCACCCAAACCATGCTCAAGCATAAAACCTAGTTTAAGTTGGCCATTCTTATCTCCAAGCTCTGCCAGATGTTGATAGATACTTCGAGCTTCAGATAACTGCTCGTCATGCTTAGGATCAGAGAGATATGCATCTGCCAATAAGATACCCGCCAATCGAT
>JBIIJL010000025.1:0-25956 GCA_044233795.1 Legionella sp.
ATGAATCTGCTTTGAGACTTATTGGGGCTTTGTTAGCTGAAACAAATGAGCAATGGGTCACGAGACGGTATTTGGATATGGATGAATTTAATGAGTGGTTAGCAGAGCAAGAGCTGAACAAAACAAATGTTATTGAAATAAACAAAATGGCGAACTAAACAATTAACTTGATGGGCTGAATAAATGAGAATTTACAGCAAATTTAGGACTTGACCCGTACTCATTACCCCATGTGGAAATAGCTCCAAACCTGCTTTCATTAAAATAATAACGCATATTTTTCCCTATACCTCGATTTAAATGTGAAAGTATTGCAACATATGATCCAAAATGTACCAAATCATAGTGTCGCGATTTGTCGCGGCATGGGTGGGTAGACGATATTCATATGGAGTATTTGCAGATAATTCCAATACGTTGGTTATTGCTCTTCTAAAGAAAGATAGCGATAAAAACTAGCGCGCGAGATATTAAGAGTCTTACAGATATCACTAATACTCATTCCATGATTTTTATGCATACGCTTGGCCATTAACACCTTGGGGTTTTTAGGAGATATTTTTTTCGACCTCCCCTGGCTCGTGCTGCTTCCAAGCCTGCTCGAGTGCGTTCTTGAATTAATTTGCGTTCAAATTGAGCAAGAGATGAAAAAATATTAAAAATTAGCTCACCCGATGCAGTGGTGGTATCTATTGCACCATCACATAATGATCTAAAGCCAATACCATTTTTACCCAGGTTTGCAATCAAGGCAACTAAGTGCGGCATAGAACGACCCAATCGATCTAATCGCCAGACTAGCAACGTGTCGCCCGTATCTAATTCAGAGATACATTTTTCCAGCCCTGGTCGCTCTGTTCGGACCCCTGAGATGTGATCAATGTATATATTATTTTTTTTGCAACCGGCTATCTCAAGTGCATTGAGTTGCAACTGAACATCCTGATCATTTGTACTTACGCGAGCATATCCGACTAATTTTGCCATGTCACTTTCTCATTAATTGATAATAAATCGTAAAAATAATACTTTGTTTATTAAGACGCTTAGATGATACACTTGCGACGGTTTTTTAAGCGATCGTCATGCAATCTTAGATTTCATCACTAACGAACACTATTTGCACCTTGACAACAACACAAACAACTTGGAACTTGATTGCATAAACATTTAAATTTTTATGGTTTAGTTTTTAGGGCGCATTATGCTATAGCCTTTCTATGGGATAGTAGTGCTCATATTATATAAAGTGAAAGCTGCACCAGCTATAGACCCAACTTTAAGCGCGAACAATCCAACCCTTCGAAGAGTAGATGACACTTCGCAGCGAGCGTATGGTACTGTCTGTGCAACTGGTTGCATAATTGTACCCTCTGCTTCATCAGAATAATCATCAATATTTTGTTGATTTTTTGAACTTGTTAGCACCCTTGCCGTTAAAGTAGTTTTAGATTGAGTCTGCTGCTCACTATCATATACTTCGCTACAGCTCGACACTTTTAGAGGCACGGACATTTTTTTCCATATAAAATCTCCTACGATATTTAACCCTCGAATGCTAGCACCTGCAATAAAAAAACTTTCAACCAATTTTTCTGCGGCTCGACTTTCATATTTACTACCAGCACTGAATTCATAAAGTGCAACGATTTGCACTAGAATATTTACTATATACATAATTACCGTATATACCAACAGCTTATTCTGTGTATATATTTCAGGATGATCAAATGGAAAACTCCATATCGATAACAAAGAAAACATGGTACCAGCGAGAATAGATGAATTTGATAGCGAGGCGATATACCCATCACATGCGTCAGGTTTAGACTCAAGCACCCATGAAAGATATAAGGAGTAGGTGATTCCAGCTTTCATAAGCAAGGATAAAACATCATAAGCTCTATTAAATGATTTGCTCGGAAATTTATTTTGCACAGCATCATCAACAAAAGCTACCATACAAGCATGGTACAAAACATCCTCTACTGGAGGCAGAGCGCAGGGATGAACTCTTTCTGCATCTTGATACGGCATAAATCGGTGACCACGAAGATTATGTAAGGTTGCCAAAAGAGAATGTAAGGCGAGTTGCGAACTAGTTTCTTCATCTAATAGGCTATGAATTGAAGAAATTACCGCTGGCAAATACATTACGACATCTTCAATCCCCATTTCAAATTGGCTCAGTTTAGATATTGTTTGAATAAATATATGCCACTTAGCAACCTCCCACGTAGGAGATATAGCGTCGCCGAGAATTTGTACCAACTGAGTGTTTAGCATAATTAACCTCTGTATATATTTGGCCATTTTTAATAATGGCCAAAACTCCGAGTTCTAATTATAAGTGCAGCAGTCAAAAAAGCTGAAAAAATTTTTTTCGAAGCTTGAAAATATAGCAAGGGATTGTAACGCTCTGTGAATTATACTCAGTTGAGAGTATGTCAACGACGTTATACTTATTTTCTTTTGAAACAGATTTGTCTCGGTAGAGATAACACAAAAATAATTCATGAATTTCAACAGATTAACAGAAAAAACAATTCGATTAATAAGGCTAGCCTTGCTGCCCAGTTAGTGTCAAACACCAACTGGGTTTTTTGGTGCATATTTTTTATTAATGTTCTACACATCAATCGCCGGGTCAACATCCTGCGCTGATACTCTCTCCGGTGAGGTTTCTGCGACGGGGGCGTCAGGAGATGAACTAGCACCTGGCTTATCTTTCCACTCTAGTTTAACCCGGCCTTGCTTATCAACTCCAGCTACAAAGACTTCGATATCTTGACCTTCCTGCAATACAGCTTCAACTTTTTGGGCGCGGTCAGTGCAAATTTGTGAAATATGCAACAAGCCATCCTTTCCTGGGAGGAGATTAATAAAAGCACCAAAATCAACAATTTTGCTAACTTTGCCTTGATAAGTTTGACCAACCTCAACCTCAGCAACCAAGGCCTTGATCTGTCGTTGTGCTTCTTCAAGCGCCTCTAGACTTGGCGAGAACAATTGCACCAAACCACTATCATCTATATCAATAGATACTCCAGTACTCTCTATAAGGCCCTTGATGGTTGAGCCACCCTTACCAATCACAGTACGTATTTTATCTTCAGCGACTTTCATTGTTATGATGCGTGGTGCATGCTCTGAAAGTTCAACCCGCGGCTTTGACAATGCATTATTCATGACTTCAAGAATATGGCGTCTCCCAGCATGAGCCTGCTCAAGCGCTTGCTCCATAATTTCTTTGGTGATACCCGTAATTTTAATATCCATCTGCAAAGCAGTAATGCCAGCCTCAGTTCCAGCGACTTTAAAATCCATATCGCCGAGATGATCTTCATCACCTAAAATATCTGTCAAGACAGCAAAACGCGCCCCTTCTTTAATTAGCCCCATAGCAACTCCTGCAACGGGAGCTTTCAACGGCACTCCTGCATCCATCAACGCTAAACTTGTGCCACAAACAGTCGCCATTGAACTTGAACCATTTGATTCGGTAATTTCGGATACAACACGTAACACATAGGGAAATTCTTTTGCCTCAGGGAGCACTGCCATTAAACTACGACGAGCTAATCGACCATGACCAATCTCGCGACGCTTCGGGCTTCCGACCATGCCGGTTTCCCCAACTGAGTATGGAGGAAAATTGTAATGCAGCATAAATCTATCTTTTACCTCACCATCGAGTTTATCTAGCGTTTGCGCATCACGCTCATTACCTAACGTTGCAGCAACAATGGCTTGGGTTTCCCCGCGAGTAAATAAAGCAGAACCATGGGCACGTTCCAGCACTTTGGTACGAATAGCAATCGGTCTAACAGTTTTGCTATCGCGTCCGTCAATACGAGGTTCGCCATCTAAGATTCGATTTCGAACAACTGATCGCTCAAGATCACTCAGAAGATTAGCTATAGTTTCAGGCGTGTGTATTTCATTCTCAGAGATCAAAACATCTGAGAAGTGTTTTCTTAATTCAGCTAATTTCGAGTAACGCTCAGATTTGTCTCTGATTAAATAGGCATTAGCAATATCTGTTGTCGCAAGCGCTGTAATACGAGCATGAAGAATTGAATCAATGGAAGGCATCAACCAAGTCCAAGGCGTTTTCGCCGCCTCAGTAGCCAGTTCCTTGATACCCCTGATGACATTTTTCATCATCTCGTGCCCATAAAGTACGGCGCCTAACATCACCTCTTCACTTAACTCCTTCGCTTCAGACTCTACCATCAAAATGGCATCTTCAGTTCCTGCAACCACCAAATCAAGCTCGGTCGGTTCTTTTGGTCCAGGATTAAGCTTATAAATTCCCTGATGATAGCCAACACGTACAGCTCCAATTGGACCTTGAAAAGGAATCCCAGAGATTGCAAGCGCAGCTGAAGCACCAATCATAGCAACAACATCAGCAGGTACATCTGGATTTAATGACATTACGGTAGCAATAATCTGCACTTCGTTATAAAAATTATCAGGAAATAGAGGTCGTAACGGCCTATCAATCAAACGAGATACCAAAGTTTCATGTTCACTTGGACGTCCTTCTCGCTTATTAAATCCGCCTGGAATTTTTCCCGCAGCGTAGGTTTTCTCTTGATAATTGACCGTTAACGCTAGAAAATCTCTGGTACTGTCAGGATTTTTATTGCCAACTACAGTGACAAGAACTTGTGTCCCATTAATGCTCGCAAATATGGCACCATCGGCTTGTCTCGCTATCTCGCCTGTTTCCAAGCAGAGGATATGATCCCCAAACTGAATTTCTTTAATTATTTTAGACACGTCGTTTACCTCGCTTGCAATTATAGTGTAAAAAAGGCGCAGTTTTATGCGCCTTTCATTTAGCCAAATATAGTTGTGCTATACAGATTTGTATTAATAAGAATCTCGAAGACCAAGACGCTGAATCAAAGACGCATAGCGGGATTGGTTATCTCGCTTCAGGTATTTCAACAGCTTACGACGCTTGTTGACAAGCTCCTGCAAACCACGACGCGAGTGGAAATCCTTCTTGTGAATTTTAAAATGCTCAGTCAAGTAGTTAATACGACCTGTCATTAAGGAAACTTGTACCTCAACTGAACCTGTATCACTATCAGCTAGTTTATATTGATTTACTATTTCGGCTTTTTGCACGCTCGTTAGCGCCATTATTAACTCCCAGATATCATCGAACCTACATTCGGCGAAACAATACTTCGCTTAAGTTTCTCTTAAAAGGGTGCATTCTATCAAGACACCGATCGAGAAACAAGAGCGATGCTGTATTTTTTTGGCTTGATCGCTGCGATAGGTTTTATATAACCTTGTATTTATAGCGTCTCAGAAGAGCGTATTATGTTCATTTTGATCATGTATCTCGTTACTCAGCAGGCGCTTAACCGTCAAGGTCCCTTCTGCATCTATTAAACCAAGACCTGTAAATCGATTAGAATTGACATAGAGTCTGACCACCATCGGACCCAGTGCTGCGAACTGCGGGTATACAGATTGACCTTTATACAGAGCATCTGCGTCTTCTTCACTGATTGCAATACGCGGCAAATTATTTATTGCGCTATCCATTGGGAGCAAAGATGAGATACGCTGTTCTTCGGACTGATGAGTTAATTCATCTATAGTATACATTCGCTCATGTTCAAAGCCTGCAGTATATATTCGATGTAATTTTGTCACGTGCGCTCCAACAGCCAGGCGGTCACCGATATCTTCAATGAGATTTCTAATGTATGTCCCTTTACTACAGGTAACTGTTACAGAAAATCTATCAATTTCGAAATGATCTAATCGTAATTGATGAATCATCACTTCACGGGCAGATCTGGGAACATCAACTCCTGCACGAGCAAATTTATATAGTGGTGTGCCTTGATGCTTTAATGCAGAGAACATTGATGGGATTTGTTGGATAGGGCCTTTAAATGCGCTCAGTACCTCTAGCAAGTCTATCTTTGAAACAGCGAAGTCGTCTGTTTTCAAAATAATTTCACCTGTAGCATCACCTGAATTTGTTTTTATCCCTAAACGGCCTTCGGCTTCATAACATTTATCACTATCTAAAAGATATTGACTAAACTTAGTTGCTTCCCCGAAGCAAACTGGCAACATCCCTGTAGCCATAGGATCTAAGCTACCTGTATGTCCGGCTTTCTTGGCGCAAAAGAGTCTTTTGACTTGTTGCAAGATGGCGTTGGACGTCACTCCTGCATGTTTATTAACCAATAAAATGCCGTCAATTTGCTGGGGCCTAGGTTTATTCTTGTTCGGCGTCATAATCAGCTGGATTCACTTTATCAATCAGCTTGCTTAGCCGATTGCCATATTCAATGGACTCATCATAGATAAAATGTAACTGTGGTACCGTGCGCAAGATCATTGCTTTTGCAAGAATGGTGCGCAAAAATGGTGCAGCAGTATTTAAGAGGAGCGTTGTATCAGTAGGATCATGATTAAACACTGTAAAATATACCTTGGCATGCGCCAAGTCACGGGAAACATCAACACGCGATAACGTTATAAAATTTGGCTCGCCTTGGATTTTTATTTCTTGTTGTATTACCCGAGCCAGGGTGCGTTGCATGGTTTCTGAAATTCTATCAGTTCTCTTAAATTGATTACTCATACGCCTCTCATTGCTGCTCTAAAAATTTAGCAAACAAATTCTACTCTCTCTTAATTTCAATGGTCTCAAACACTTCAATGAGATCACCTGATTTCACGTCATTATAGTTTTTAACACCTATTCCACATTCAATACCCTGCCGGACTTCAGCCACATCATCTTTAAAGCGTCTTAATGACTCGAGGGTACCTTCGTAAATAACCACGTTTTCTCTGAGCACACGAATCGGGTTATTACGCTTAATCACTCCCTCAATAACCATGCAACCGGCGATTGCACCCAATTTAGGTGAGCGAAATACATCTCGAACTTCTGCTATACCTACAATTTCTTCTTTAAATTGCGGCGAAAGCATGCCTGACAGTGCACCTTTGACTTGATCAACAATGTCATAAATAACACTGAAATAATGAAGAGGTACAGATTCAATTTCCGCAAGGCGCTTAGCACCCGAATCAGCACGGACGTTAAATCCAATCAGCAACCCATGGGAAGCAATTGCAAGATGTACATCTGATTCAGTGATCCCGCCGACCCCACTTGCAATCACCCCAACTTTAACCTCATCATTTGATAATTTTACCAAAGCATCAGCAATGGCTTCCACAGAGCCTTGCATATCTGCTTTAAGCACCACGTTGAGTGTCTTCATTTCTGTAGCAGTCATATTCTCGAGAAAGCCCTCGATGGAGTTCTTTTGACGTCTTGCAAGTTTTACATCTCTAAATTTACCTTGACGGAAAAGTGCTACTTCACGTGCTCGCTTTTCATCTGGCACAACAATTGCCTCATCGCCAGCATGCGGGATTGCTGATAACCCTAAAACTTCAACTGGCATAGAGGGTCCAGCTGTTTCAACTAAGGACCCACTATCACTGACCAGCGCACGGATCCGACCATACTGAAAACCTGCTAGGATAATATCACCTTTGCGAAGCGTACCAGCTTGAACCAATACCGTTGCAACTGGTCCTCGTCCTTTATCAAGCCTAGACTCAATCACGACGCCTCTGGCCGCACCATCCGTATGTGCTGTCAACTCCAGCACTTCTGATTGTAATAAAATGGCATCTAGCAACTCATCAATCCCAAGACCTGATTTTGCTGAGATGTTTACAAACATGGTGTCTCCACCCCAAGCTTCCGGAAGCACTTCATGCACTGAGAGCTCATTCATCACTCGTTCAGGATCAGCGCCTGGTTTATCCATTTTATTAATCGCGACAATGATGGGAACTGAAGCTGCCTTGGCATGTTGAACGGCTTCAATCGTTTGTGGTTTAACACCATCATCAGCTGCAACAATAAGGATGACGATATCGGTTGCCTGAGCACCTCGTGCTCGCATCGCCGTGAACGCCGCGTGTCCTGGGGTATCAAGGAAAGTAATATTCCCTTTTGGAGTACTCACATGATAGGCCCCGATATGTTGAGTGATTCCACCTGCCTCCCCTGCGGCAACTTTAGTGCGACGGATGTAATCAAGTAAAGATGTTTTACCATGGTCTACGTGACCCATAATAGTCACAACCGGTGCACGTGACTCAGTTACGCTGCCCTTGCTTAACTCATCGCCAAGCGTATGCTCGATGGCATCATCCTTCAACATACGTGGTACATGACCCATTTCTTCAACTACAATAGCAGCAGTTTCTTGATCTACTACCTGGTTAATCGTAGCCATTGCACCAAGACCCATCATGATTTTGATCACTTCTGCGGCTTTTACTGACATTCTTTTCGCAAGGTCAGCTACCGAAATGGTCTCAGGTATCAACACCTCTCGTACGACTGGAGCCGTAGGCATGGCAAATCCATGTGTCAAAGCAACCTCAGCTTCTCGATATTTATCCGACTTCTCATTAGGTCTACGTTTCTTGCCTTTTCTTTTACCGTATGTTCCTTCATGCTCATTTTCTTCGATGATCGTAGGTAAATATTTGGATTTCTTCTTACCTTTTTTAAAATCTGACTTTATCCCGTCACCTTCCTCTTGAACCAACTGTTTCTTCTTATTAGCTTTTTGAGCTTTCTCTTCATCAGTTTGCGTCACCGCCGCAGGGGTAGCTGTCTCAGCCAACGGCAACAACGCTTCAGCAGTATCATTAGTCACGTCAGCCTCAGGAGCCAAGGCAGCTGCCTCATCAATTTCCTCTGAAACAACTTCTATGGGCTCCGGGCTAATTGCTTGGTCACTGTCTAAAGCAATGTCCTCTGTTTGATTTATCATTTCTTCAGGTGCTTCTTCAACGGCAATAGGCTCTTCAGGCAAACTGCTGCGCTTAACGTAAGTTTTTTTCTTCCTAACTTCGATATTAACTGTTTTACCACTATGTACATCATGACCAACAGTAACTTGAGAAACACTTTTACGCCTGAGAGTAATACGTTCGGGAGTAAGATTTACTTCACGACCAGTGCCATTTTTTAAATGATTAAGGAGCGCTCGCTTTTGTTCCTCATTGACAACTTGCTGCTCATCAACGACAGACACCCCTGCCTCTTGTAATTGGCTCAATAAGCGCGCAACTGGGATCCCAACGACCTGAGCCAATTGTTTTACCGTTACATCCGCCATAATTTCTTCCCCTCTCGGCCATTTAGCATAGCCCTAATTTTATGTGCTCTCACAAATAGGTCGCACAACCATTCTTCGCTTCCATTGTCTAATATTAATTATACCGACCCAAACCTATTTGGGGTTAGTCAGCATTAAACCAAGGTTCACGAGCTTTCATAATCAGTATACCGGCTTTCTCGGCCGTCATCCCCTCGATTTCTAGTAGTTCATCGACAGATTGCTCGGCCAGTTCTTCCATCGTGGTAATACCCAAAGCCGATAGATGTTCTGCGAGTTCTGGGGTCATACCCTCCATTTCTAACAAATCTGCATCAGGCTCGCCGCCTAATCCTTGCCCAAGGGTTAAAGCTTGCGTAAGCAGAGTATCATTTGCACGATTACGTAGCTCATCCACAATTTCTTCATCAAACTCATCTATTGCCAACAGCTCTTCTTTGGGAACGTAAGCGAGCTCTTCTAGTGAAGAGAAACCATTAGCAACCAATAGCTCCGCAATTTCATTATCAATACCCAACGCATCCGTAAACAGCTTCAGAGTTTTAGTTGACTCTTCTTGACTCTTGTCCTGAAAATCTTCGACGGTCATTACATTCAATGTCCACCCAGTTAGTTGGCTCGCCAAACGCACATTTTGGCCATTTCGACCAATGGCCTGCGAAAGTTGATCTTTTTGTACGGCCAAGTCCATTGTATGAGAATCTTCGTCAACGACAATCGACGAAATGTCTGCTGGAGCCATTGCGTTAATAACAAGTTGTGCTGGATTGTCATCCCAAAGAATAATGTCAACTCGCTCACCACCAAGCTCTCCTGAAACTGCCTGTACTCTAGCGCCTCGCATACCAACGCATGCACCAATCGGATCGATACGTCCATCGTTGGTCTTAACCGCAATTTTCGCGCGATTGCCAGGGTCGCGAGCAGCTGCCTTAACCTCAATAACGTTTTCGCCAATTTCTGGAACTTCAATACGAAACAACTCTGTTAGCATCTCGTTACGGATTCTGCTAACCAACAATTGCGGTCCTCGAGCATTTTCTAAAATTTCGTAAAGATAAGCTCGAACCCTATCATTAGGGCGAAACATTTCTTGTGGAAGCATTTCATTACGAGGCATAAACCCTTCTGCTTTTCCGCCCAGATCGATAATAATATTGTCACGGGTCACTTTCTTAACTGTTCCATAGACCAATTGACCGAGTTTAATTTTAAATTGATCGATGACCAAGCGTCTTTCTGCTTCGCGAACCTTTTGCATCATCACTTGCCGCGCTGTTTGTGCTGCAATCCTTCCAAATTCAATCGAAGGCATTGACTCTTCTATCCGTCCACCAATTTCGACGCCAGGTTTTCTGCTTTGAGCTTCTTCAAGGGTTAACTCTCTTTCAGGAAACATGACCAGATCATCTGCAACCACATCCCAATAGCGAAAGGTTTCATACTCACCAGTTTTTGAATCAAGCTTTACCCTGACCCCCAGTTCCATACCAGAGAGCTTTCGGGTTGCTGATTCTAGCGCTGCTTGAATAGCATCAATTACAACTTCCTTGCTTACGCCTTTTTCGTTTGATAATGCCTCAGCAACCAGTAACAATTCTTTGCTCATCGCTCGCCTCACTCGACTGTCAAATTTGCTTTCACAATATTAGAAAATTGAAATTCTTGCATCGTACCTTCAAGTTCTAGCACGAGACGCCCTGCCTCGGCTGACACGATACTCCCCGTCCATTTGCGCTGCCCAGCAATAGGTTTATACAACTTGATTTGCACCTCTTGTCCAACATGCTGTTGATACTGACCTTCATTAAACAAGGGGCGTGGTATTCCCGGTGATGAGACCTCAAGACTATAATTACCGGAAATTGGATCTTCAACATCGAGCAAAGCACTTACTTGCCGACTGACCCTCTCACAATCTTCTATTCCGATACCACCTTCTTTGTCAATATAGACTCGTAATAAGGAATGACGCCCTTGGGCTAAATATTCTAAGCCCCATAAAACATAGCCCATCGCTAATATGGTCGGTTGGATGAGCGCTTCTATCTCGTCTTGTACCATAGACCTCTCTGTATAACATTACGCGAACGTCCTATTGCAGCGACTTCTATTACATTTTCTTAGATAATAAAAAACCCCATAAATGGGGTTTTGTATAGTGGTAGCGGGGGCAGGATTTGAACCTACGACCTTCGGGTTATGAGCCCGACGAGCTACCAGGCTGCTCCACCCCGCATCAACTGTGGGCAATTATACTGAGAGCGCGCGGTTATATCAAGTGATTTTGAGAATTACCCATTTTTCAAGAGAAATATACTCTACTGCCCGCGCAGGCACTGAGCTTTGGTGTGTTGTATGGAGACAAATTTAGCTGTTTAAATCCTAATATGAGGACTTTTTCCTAAGAAATATAATTATTTTATTTGCGGTAGGGACAAGAGTTAACTCCTGCCCCCGCACAGATCCGGACGTGCGCCACTTACGTATCCGCCCCTACCTTGGGTGTTTGGCGTAAAAGCGCTGTTAACGATAAGAACGGACTATCTTTGGCTTTGGTATTCAGCGATCGACAAGCAATGTAATACAAGACCAATTTGTTCGATGCCTTCTGCATCTCAGTCATCTCAACCACAGCCGTTTCACTTGATGCACAAATTGAGTCAACGATATTGAGTTAAAAGGGGGGTGCAGTGCAGGACTTTGCCCACACTAGAACTCAATTGATAGAGTAATAGCACATCGTGACCTTAATCAGTGTCAAATGGCTAAGGTCTGCTAATAGCCTGTAGTCATCTTGCAAAAGCTGTTGTACATGCTTGAATCAAAACTTCAGGAAAAATTCCGAAATACAGTAACGCTAGACAATTGAGCGAAAACACGAGCGTCGTTGTACGCGAAAATCCGAGAGGTGAATTATACTCAGAATCATCGAAGTACATCACCTTTATAACCCGCAAATAGTAATAAGCGCCGATCACAGCGAATACAAGGCCAAGAACGGCAACCCAGGTCAATTGAGCATCAACCAATGCTTTGAGGACCAATAATTTTGCAAAAAAACCAACCAGTGGTGGAATGCCTGCCATAGATAGCAAAACCAACATCATCATTAAGGAAAGCCATGGGTTTCTGCGATTTAGTCCCTTCAAATCATCTATAGAGTCAATTTCAACCCCCCCCCTGGACATCAAAACAATTAAACCGAACGCCGCGGCTGAGGTGATGGAGTATACTAAAACATAATAGAGCGCTGCTGAATATCCACTCGTGGTTGTTGCAAGAACCCCAAAAAGGGCATATCCCATATGAGAAATTGCTGAATAAGCTAACATGCGTTTAATTTTGGTTTGCGCAATAGCCAATAAATTGCCGGCCCCTGCTGATAATAATGCCATCACCAAGATCAATTGCTGCCACTGAACCGCTATATCAGGAAGCGCTATAGTTAATATGCGAATTGCCATTCCCAAGGCGGCAATCTTTGGGGCCGTCCCAATGAAAAGGGTCACCGAACTTGGCGCCCCTTGATAAACGTCAGGGACCCACATGTGAAATGGCATCGCAGCAAGCTTAAAACCAACACCTGCCAATATAAACACCATTGCAAAAGAAATTAACCCACCCCGCTCGTTCCAACTCAGTGTTAACATTTGAGCAATCTCGTGCAAGTCAAGCTTTCCTGTTACAGCATACACAAGTGAAATCCCATAGAGAAGCATCCCAGAAGCAATTGCGCCCATTACAAAATACTTCATAGCCCCCTCAGAAGAGTCACCATTCGTTCGTCTCATCGCAGTCATTGCGTACATGGGCAGCGAAAGCAATTCAAGGCCTAAGTAGACAGTCACAAAGGAATGTGCCGAAACTAGCGTCATCATACCAAGGGTCGAAAAAAGTCCTAGCACATGATAGTCACTTACCGGCATTGCACGCTCTTCAAGATAGTGCTGTGAATAGTAAAAGCTCAAAATAACAGTAGAATAAATAAAAATTTTCATCAGTTGGGCAAGATCATCGCTAATGAATAGGCCTTCAAAGGCCACAGTGGAATAATGCCCAATGTACATAAAACTGATAACACCCGCACCTATCAACCCAACCAGCGATGAATAGTAAGTAATTAATTTAAAACGCTTTTGAAAGAAAAGACCAAGAAGTAATGTTATACAAGAAGTGGCTAATATCACCATTTCTGGGAGTGCTATAGAACTATTTTCAAGAGAAGAGATCATAATACTTTGCCTTACAATTTTGTTTTATCTGACAGAGCCAAGGTATGGCTAACCGCTTGATGGACGTAGTCAAGTATTGGTTTTGGGTAGACACCCATAGCAACGACCATAAGGGCTAAGAGGGCATAAGCACTGAGCTCAAATCCACTTAAATCCTCTAGCTCGGCTACTTTATTGTTAACAATTGGGCCGAAGATAACTCTTTTGTACATCCATAACGTATATGCAGCGCCGATGATAAGAGTACTTGCAGCCCAGAAAGCCACCCAAAAACCCGCCTTGATACTCCCAAGTATAACCATAAACTCTCCGACAAAGCCTGAAGTGCCAGGTAGTCCTGCGTTAGCCATTGCAAACAGCATGAAAAAAGAAGCGAACACTGGCATTGAGTTGACAATGCCACCAAAATCGTTAACCTGTCTGGTGTGCATCCTATCGTAGATAAACCCTACACCAGCAAACATCGCACTCGATACAAATGCATGTGATATCATCACAACAATTGCACCCTCAAGCACTAATCCCGCACTTTGCAAGCTTGTGTGATCTGAGATTGCAAATATAGAAAAGCATCCTAAAGTAACAAACCCCATATGAGAAATAGAGGAGTAAGCGATTAATCGCTTCATATCCTTTTGGATAATTGCGACTAATCCAACATATACAACAGCTATCAGCGATAACACAACCATTGTAAAGGCAAATTTACTGCAGGCATCTGGCACAATAGGCAAGGCAAAGCGAAGAAACCCATACGCCCCAAGCTTAAGTAAAATAGCAGCCAGCACAACCGACCCACCCGCAGGGGCCTCAGTATGGGCATCAGGCAACCAAGTATGCACTGGAAACATTGGAATTTTTATGGCAAATCCGAGAAAGAAGGCAATAAATATTAGGGTTTGAGCTGTCATGCTGACCCTTACCGCATAAAGTGTCTCAATATTGAAAGAGCTTGCTAGATACCCCAGGTACAGGAACGATGCGAGCATTAAAACAGAACCTAGAAAGGTATATAGAAAGAATTTGATAGCAGCATATACCCGATTATCAGATCCCCATATACC
This sequence comes from Legionella sp., assembly GCA_044233795.1. Taxonomy (GTDB): domain Bacteria; phylum Pseudomonadota; class Gammaproteobacteria; order Legionellales; family Legionellaceae; genus JBIIJL01. The sequence continues at coordinate 14,506 of JBIIJL010000025.1, forward strand.
AATGATTAGGTACATTGGTACTAATGTTGCCTCCCAGAAGATATAAAATACGATAGCGTCCATTGCTGAAAATACACCGATTAATAAGCCTTGCATAATCAGAAAAGCAGACAAATATTGAGCATTACGCTTCTTGATGCTATCCCAAGTTGCTAGAATAACTATTAGATTGGTGAAAATCGTAAGAACGATTAGCAGAAGAGACAAACCATCAATACCGATCGAATATCGAATTCCCAACGCAGGCATCCATGGAATATCTTCGACAAATTGCATTGCACTACCGTTAAGGTCAAACCCTTTTACAAGGTAGCAACTTATGAACAATGTCAGCAGAACCGTAAATAGAGACAAATAACGAGAGCTCGTTGGATTTTGGTCATCCCCGGTCAAGAAAACAAACACACCACCAATAATTGGCAGCCAAATTAACAGATTAAGCAAATGAGACATAATTTACCTTAATATTAAACATACACTTCTCTGCAGCAAAGCTGATTAGAGACGAAACCCGTAAACTAAAGAATCAACCAACAAAGAAAAGCAATGACGCTAAATACCATCACACTGATATAGTGGTAGAGATAACCACTCTGAATTCCGCGAGTATTTCTTGAAAGCCATCGTACGGCTCGCCCTGATCCATTTACAAAAAACCCATCAATAAGAATTTGATCGCCCACCCGGTAAAAAACACGCCCTAAAAGTCTGGCTCCTCGAACAAACACAAAATCATTGAATGAATCAAATCCATATTTATTCATGAGTATCCTATAGGGCCAGGACAGGCTGCGTGCCATCACCCCTGGTATAGCAGGCATTGCAATATAGCAAATCCATGCAACACCCACACCCGCAAGTGTTATCCAGAACACAAATGATTCAGGAGCATGAAGGACAGCCCCCCAAGCGCTAGTCACCTCACGCGATAGTTCATTTAATACATTATGCTCTGGCAACACAAAAATTGAGTTGGCAAAGAGGCCCGGTGAGTCAAACAGAGTTGGCATATACATGATATAGCCCAGAATAACCGATGGAATAGCGAGAAGAACCAATGGTAACCAGACAACCCAAGGCGACTCATGAAGATGGGACAGTGTATGGGCGTCCATGCGAGGCTTCCCATGGAACGTCATAAATAAGGCACGAAATGTATATAGGGCCGTCACCATTGCTCCTGCAGCAACTGCAAAATATGCATACGAACCACCTGGAAGCTTGCATAGCTTAACAGCCTCGATGATAGTATCCTTTGAGTAAAATCCTGCAAAAGGCGGTATTGCGCACAGTGCAAGACTACCAATCAAAAAAGTCACATAGGTGATAGGCATTTTTCTCCAAATGCCACCCATTTTACGCATGTCTTGCTCGTGATGCATGCCCATGATGACTGAGCCTGCAGCTAAAAACAGCAACGCTTTAAAGCACGCATGGGTTAAAAGATGAAACATACCCGCACTGAATGCTGATGCTCCCATAGCCGCCATCATATATCCCAGCTGCGATAGCGTTGAGTAAGCAATTACGCGCTTGATGTCATTCATCACTAAAGCAAGAATCCCGGTAAACAACGCACCGGTTGCCCCAATTACCAGCACAAAATTAAGTGCCTCAGTTGAAAGCTCAATCAGTGGTGAAATACGCGCCACCATAAATACACCAGCCGTAACCATTGTTGCGGCATGAATCAAAGCTGAAATAGGTGTTGGGCCTTCCATGGACTCAGGAAGCCACACATGTAACGGTACTTGAGCTGACTTACCCATTGCCCCTATAAACAATAATAGACAAATCACTGTGATCATTGACCAAGGATGGCCGGAAAAAATTTGTATCGTTTCAAGAGATAATGCATTTGCCCTGCTAAATACGATTTCATAATCTAGGCTACCAGCATGCGCTAGAATTAAAGCCATCCCAAGTACAAAACCAAAATCCCCCACTCGATTTACTAGAAATGCTTTAAGACCACCTTGTATCGCTGACTCTTTTTGATACCAGAAACTGATCAATAAATACGATACTAAACCAACGCCTTCCCAACCAAAAAACATTTGTAAAAAGTTATTTGCCGTAACTAGCATGAGCATCATGAAGGTGAAAAGTGAAATGTAGCTAAAAAAGCGCTGGTATCCGTCATCTTCAGCCATATACCCAATGCTATAAATATGGACTAGAAATGATACAAAACTGACAACAACCATCATCACGACCGTCAGTCTGTCAATTAAAAATCCCACATAAAACGAGTAGGTAAATAGTTCACCACCATTAGCCCAGGAATAAAGATTAATGTTAACTGATTGAGCAGCCCCAGTAAGAATGAGCGTTGCAACGTATATAGATAACACTACCGATATCGCCATGGCAATGATAGTGACAGAGTGTGCCCCTACACGCCCAATTTGTTGTCGAAAAAAACCCGCAACAATAGCACCTATTAGAGGCGCAAAAACAACTATCAAACAACACTGTAAAATACTCACGTTGTCATCCTTTCAAATGATTCATTTGATTGACATTGATATTGCCGCGATTCCGAAATACCAACAAAACAATCGCCAGTCCGATGGCGGCCTCAGCCGCTGCTACCGTTAGGATAAAAAAGACAAATACTTGGCCAGAAGTTGCACCATAGTAATGAGAAAATGCAACAAAATTTGTATTTACAGCCAATAACATCAATTCGATACAAACCAAAAGAAGAATAATATTTCTTCTATTCATCATAATACCTACCAAACTTAGACCGAAAAGAATCACCGTCAAGATAAGGTAGTTAGTTGCTGGTATCATAAAATTTCCTCAATTTCTGTTACCCCTTGGATTTATTTCCTCATGCAAAAAATTGATCATGTTACAGAATCCATCTTAACCAATTTAAGCCGATCTACTTTAGTCGTCATGAGTTGATCAAGAATATTCTGTTTTTTGCTTCGATTTGGTCTTCTGTGCACCAAGGAAATCGCTGCCACAATAGCAACTAGCAAGATAACCGCTGCGAGCTCGAACGCGTAGACATAGTCTGTATATAGAACAAGCCCTAAAGCTTCAGAGTTTGATACTGCTACGGATTTTTTTACCAATGCATCAGGTGTGTATTCATGAGCTCGAACTTTAGCAGCCGTTACTGAAACTTCAACTGCAGTATTGAATGCCCCCTTTGGGGTCCCAGCCAGCAGTAATCCTACTAATAGGGCAACCAACGTAAGACCAACTGGCAGATACCTTATAAACAGTGACTTCATAGACTCAACGTCAATGTTCAACATCATCACAACAAACAAAAACAGTGTCATGACCGCTCCAACGTAAACCAGGACAAGAATAAAAGCTAAAAATTCAGCATGCACAAGCATCCAAAGAACGGCACTCGTCAAGAAAGCGAGGACCAAAAACAAGACGCACCTCACAGGGTTATTTTGGGTTATAACTAAAAAGGCACACAAAATAGTTAGACCCGCAAAAACATAAAAAATAATTTGCGGAAGCATCTCATACATATTGCACCTCTTTAACGATATTTTTCATCAGTTTTCCTATCCGCCGCCAATCTCGGCTCCATCATGTCACCAACCGCCAAAAGCTTTTGTTTGGTCATGATATTCTGGCCACGCTCACTAATATGGTAGTGATGTATAGGAGTCACGACAATGGAGTCAACTGGGCATGACTCCTCACATAATCCGCAATTTATACATTTGAACATATCTATATCATAGCGAGTAGTTCGGCGTGACCCGTCCTCTCGAGGTTCAGATTCTATCGTTATTGCTAGAGCAGGGCAAACTGCTTCACAAAGCTTACAAGCGATACATCGCTCCTCACCATTTGGGTATCTACGTAAGGCTAAAAGCCCACGAAATCTTGGAGAAATTGGAGTTTTCTCCTCTGGGAACTGGACCGTGATTTTTTTCTTAAAGAAATATTTTCCGGTAACGCTTAAACCGCTCAGCAACTCTAGTAAAAGGAAGCTTCGCAAATAGTGCTTTAGATACTTATATGCTTTTTTCATGAGCCCGCTCAGTAAATTTAGAACCAGGGTTTTACTTTTAATACAACCATTAATGCTGTCACCACCAACCAAATTATCGTCACCGGAATCAACACCTTCCATCCTAGGCGCATAAGTTGATCATATCGATACCGAGGGAATGTTGCTCTAATCCACAGATATACAAAAAGGAAGAATGAAACCTTAATAATCAACCAAACAAAGCCTGGAACAAAGAAAAAGATATCGTTTAGTACAGGGATTCCCTCAAATGGAGATAGCCAACCACCCAGAAACATTACTGCCATGACCGTTGAAATCAAAATCATACTGGCATATTCAGCCAGGAAGAATAGTGCAAACCCAATCGCTGAGTATTCAACATGAAATCCTGCTACAATTTCAGATTCGCCCTCTACGAGGTCAAACGGAGCTCGATTGGTTTCAGCAATTGCTGATATCCAAAATACCATAAACAACGGTAGCAGCGGAAGGAACCACCAGTGCCAAATACCACCTTGCTGCCCATGTACAATGTCAGTTAGGTTCATGCTACCAGCAGCTAGCAATACACCAACAAATGCAAACCCCATTGAAATTTCATAGGACACAGTTTGTGCAGCACTACGCAGGGCACCTAGCATTGCATATTTTGAATTGGAAGCCCAGCCGGCTATGAGAGCACCATAAACACTCAGAGAACTCATTGCGAAAATATATAAAACGCCCGCATTGATATTGGCAAGAACGATCCCTTCATTGAAGGGTATCACAGCCCACCCAGCTAAAGCGGGTGTTAATGCAAATAGTGGGGCAATAATGAACAAATATTTATTAGACCGGTTTGGAATAACAATTTCTTTTCGAATAAGTTTAATGAGATCTGCAAAGGGCTGTAACAACCCTTTAAACCCAACGCGATTTGGACCGATCCGAACTTGGATATATCCGATTACTTTACGCTCTGCATAGGTTAGGTAAGCAACACAAAGCAGTAGCGGTACCACAATCACGAGGATTTTAATAACAATCCAGAGCAATATAGCAATGTCTTGTAACATGTTCTTACCTATCTTTAATCGTTATTGAAGCGAAGGCATGCCCTAGATCAACTGTTTCTGGTAGTGCATTTGCTACCCAAACAACATCTAGCGCTATACGCTCATCAAGTTGAAGCGGCAATGTTATCTCAATATCTCCCTGAGATACAGTAGCCATTTCACTCAGTTGATATTTGCTTGCTGTCTCTGGGTGCAAGCGAACACAGGCTGTTTCCGCAGCAGCACATTCTTGTAATGCTCTAGCATGTCTGACAATAGCATCTGTGCGATACAATGGCCACTCACCCACTCGCACGAGTTTATCACGAATCGCCGGCAACGATTCTGGATAGAACGGAGAAAAAGTTCTAACTAGTGAACGGTCATGCGCAAGCTCAATTTCTTTCAGCACATCTTCCGATGAAGAATATTCAAAACCATGGCAATGTAGGATATTACCTAAAACACGTAATATTTTCCATGCGGGTCGGGACTCCCCAAAGGGAGCTATAGAGCCTTTTACAGTTTGCCAGGTTTGATCGACATTAAGATAAGTGCCTGATGTTTCAGCGAAAGGCGCAATGGGGAAAATGACATCGGCATACTCTTGGATTGATTCATTTTGAAACGCTGATAACACCACGACAAATTCAGCTGCAAGTAGTGCTTGCCTAGCGCCGTACGGATTTGCGAAATCATATCCTGGCTCTACACCCATCAAAACATAACCCTTAAGCTTCGCATCTAAAGCGGCTTGCGCATGTAGCGCTTGAGACGATACAACCTTCCCAGCCACACTCCGGTGAGGAACAAATCCCGCAAGCCAAGCACCTGCGCTATTTGCGCCTGATGTTAAGCGTAATACCTTTGCAGAACTCAAGGTTTCTATTGCTGAAATTAAAGTTCTAATCAAAGCTGCTTCAGGATGATTTTCACACAATGCTCCAGTAACAATTGCAGCATTTGGCTCTGTTAGTCCTGACGCCAATTCATTTATGAAAGGATCTGGCTCCAGACCAACAATTAGTTTTTGTAGTTCTTGAGGAAGCGCTTTAGGATCTTTAGCTAGTGCTGCTATAATACTTGCCAACTGTAAGGGAATTTCCTGGGGTGATATAGTTACTTTCTCTGAAACATCAAAATGATAGTCATAATCAACAGGATTCATCGCTATGATTTTTGCGCCACTTCTAAATGCTTTTCTCACGCGCACGCCTGCCAGAGGAACTTCACGATGAATATTACAACCCACTAGAAAAATAGTGCGTTGATTTTCAAGTTCTGAATATTTAAGAGAGCTCTGAGGCATAATGGGCTGGCCCGCATCATCCCGAAAATCAGTCTGCTGAAGCCTATGATCAAGATTATTTACACCTAATTCTCGCATAAGCTTTTGGAGAAGGTATAGTTCCTCCAGCGTAGAGGAAGGTGAAGAAAAGGCTGCCATTTGCTCAGGACCGTGATGCTCTATCACACGGCTAATTCCCTCGGCTGCAAACCTAAAAGCGGTTAGCCAATCTACGGTTTCCCACTGACCTTTTCGCTTTATCATCGGTTTGTCTGCACGGGTTGGATGGTTTAGTCCAAGATAACTAAATCTATCCCTATCAGAAAGCCACGTTTCATTAATTGAATCTTGCTCTCTGGGAACAACCCTCATCAACTCGTTACGCCGTGCATGGACAAATATATTAGAGCCTAGGCAATCGTGAGGAGCGATGCTTACGTGCTCCGTCATTTCCCAAGATCTTGCAGTGAATCTATATGGCCTTGATGTCAATGCACCCACAGGACATAAGTCAATGATGTTACCAGAAATTTCGGAGGTGATACTATGCTTTACATATGTACCAATTTCCATATGCTCACCACGACCCGTCGCCCCAAGCTCACGGATTCCTGCAACTTCCTCGCCAAAGCGCACACACCGTGTGCAGTGAATACAACGAGTCATCTCGGTTGCTATAAGAGGACCAAGGTCATCGCCTTGAACAGCTCTTTTGCTTTCATCATAGGTGGAGGCGTCATGACCAAAACCCATGGATAGATCTTGCAACTCGCACTCACCGCCTTGATCGCATATCGGACAGTCGAGCGGATGATTAATGAGTAGAAACTCCATAACGGCTTGCTGCGATCGTATGGCTTCTTTTGATTTAGTAAAGACTTTCATGCCATCTGTGATAGGAGTTGCGCAAGCAGGAACTGTCTTTTTGCTATTCTCAACACCAACAAGACACATTCTACAATTGGCAGCCACAGATAGTTTTTTATGGTAACAAAAACGAGGTATGTAGATGCCTGCCTCATCTGCCACCTCAATAATCATTTTCCCGTTTTCTACGTCGAGTGCCTTCCCATCGATTTCAATCTTAGCCATTAGTAAGCCTTCTCTGCTTTTACACTTGAATGTTTATGCTTAATGAAATATTCAAACTCATGATAAAAATGCTTAACGAAACTCTGCACAGGCCAAGCCGCCGCTTCGCCTAACGCACAAATTGTGCGGCCCTCAATGTTATTTGCAACATTCACTAATTTCTCAATGTCTGAAATCTCTCCATGACCGGTCATGATCCGATGTAGCAATCTCACCAACCACCCCGTACCTTCTCGGCAAGGGGTACACTGACCACACGATTCTTCCATATAAAATTCAGATATTCGATAAAGAGTATCCACCATACAGGTAGTTTCATCCATGATAATGACAGCACCAGACCCAAGACCTGATCCGGCCTTTTGAATACTGTCATAATCCATATCTAAGGTCATCATGATGCTTCCTGGCAATACTGGCATAGAGGTGCCACCAGGAATTACAGCCTTGAGTTTTCGTCCCCCACGCACACCACCGGCTAATTCGAGCAAAGTCGTGAAAGGTGTACCAAGTGGAACTTCGAAATTGGCTGGATTATTCACATGGCCACTTACACTAAAGCACTTAACACCGCCATTATTTGGTTTGCCTAGTTTCAAGAACCAATCTCCACCTTTTTCCATTATGACTGGCACTGAGGCAAACGTCTCCGTATTATTGATCGTTGTAGGCTTGCCATATAGACCGTAATTCGCGGGAAATGGGGGTTTAAAACGTGGTTGCCCCTTTTTACCTTCGAGAGAGTTGAGAAGTGCCGTCTCTTCTCCACAGATATATGCGCCTGCACCTAGGTGATTGTAGAGGTCAAAATCAACACCAGTGTCCAAAATACTCTTACCGAGCAACCCTGCTGCATATGCTTCTTTTAATGCGAACTCACAACGGTTAAAAGGCTCCCAAAATTCGCCTCGAATATAATTATAACCAACTGTTGCTCCCATGGTATAGCCAGCGATAGCCATACCCTCAATCAGTTGGTGCGGATTAAAACGCAGAATATCTCGATCCTTACATGTCCCAGGCTCACCTTCATCTGAATTACAAACCACATATTTTTGTACGGGAGAATTGCGGTTCATGAAGCTCCACTTTAAACCAGTAGGAAAACCAGCCCCTCCTCTTCCACGCAAAGCCGAGATCTTTAACTCATCGATAATCACTTGTGGAGGTGTTTGTTCTTTCAAAATTCGTTTCCAAGCGCTGTAACCCCCAACACTTAGATATGCTTTTAGTGTCCAGGACTCTGGCAAATGTGATGTTCTATAACAGACTTGATTTAATTCAACCATGGCTTTGATCTCTGTTAGAGGATGGGAGAAACGATGTCATCATGAGTACTGCTCCAAAATCGCATCGATTTTTTCAGGATTTAGATTCTCATGATAGTCTTTGTTCACCTGCATCATGGGAGCATTCACACAAGCCCCAAGACATTCAACTGACCGCAAGGTAAACCGCCCATCTTCAGTTGTATCGCCCAACTTTACACCTAACTTTTTTTCCAGATGATCGACCACTGCGTTTGAGTCGCGCAATTTACATGAAATGTTTGTGCAAATACTAACCAGGTGACGACCTATTGGCCTATGTTCGTACATGCTGTAAAAAGAAGCCACTTCATAAACAGCAATCGGAGGCATTGAAAGATAATCAGCAACCGCGTCCATAGATGCTTCATCTAGATGGCCGAGTTCTTCTTGAACCATCATCAAGACCTGCATCACCGCCGATTGCCTCTCATGCTCTGGATATTTTACAACCCATTGATCCATTTCCTGCAAGGTTGCAGCAGATACAAACTGCCGAATTGAATTAGCTGACGTTTCAGTCATTGTTATTAACCTTCTTGTTCTGAAAAGGGCTGTAGACAACTGTCAACGCCCATTATTTTTTATCGATCAATTTCACCAAACACAATGTCCTGGCTAGCCAAAATCGCTACACCATCCGCCAACATATGACCTTGTACCATTTCATCAAAACTCGACAGATGTGCAAACCCTGGAGCACGAATTTTCAAACGATACGGCTTGTTTGCACCATCTGAAACTAAGTAAATTCCAAACTCTCCCTTTGGTGCTTCGACAGGGCTATAGACCTCACCTCGAGGCAAGCAAAATCCTTCGGTGAACAACTTAAAGTGATGTATCAGTGCTTCCATATCGTGTTTCATTGCCAACCGCTTAGGTGGGGTGATTTTGTGTGATTCTATTCGAACTGGTCCTGGGTTCATCGCTAACCAATCTATACATTGCTTGATAATTCTATTAGATTGACGCATTTCCTCTACTCGGACTAGATATCTATCGTAGCAGTCGCCTGTTTTACCCACAGGAATATCAAACTCGACTTTATCATATGATGCATAGGGTTGTTTTTTTCGCAAATCCCAGGCTACGCCTGATGCTCTCAACATTGGACCAGTAAATCCCCATTGTAGGGCATTTTCAGCACTCACTATCCCGACATCAACTGTTCTTTGCTTCCAGATACGGTTATCAGTTAGCAGCGTTTCATATTCATCAATACACCGAGGGAAGCGTTCAGTGAATGCTCGCAGAAAATCTAACAAACTTCCTTGACGGGTTTCATTCCATCGGTCAATTTCTCGCTCACTATGCCACCTCGATGCTTGATATTTCGGCATACTATCAGGTAGATCTCTGGCAACGCCGCCTGGACGATAATAAGTTGCATGCATACGTGCACCTGAGACCGCCTCATAGCAATCAAAAAGATCTTCTCGCTCACGAAAGCAGTACAAAAAAACCGTCATCGCGCCAATATCAAGTGCAACCGCGCCTAACCATAATAAGTGATTGAGGACGCGTGTAACTTCGTCAAATAGTGTCCTAATATACTGGGCACGGATTGGTGCCTCTATACCCAGCAGTTTCTCTATGGCACGTACATAGGCATGTTCGTTACACATCATCGATACATAGTCTAATCTATCCATATATCCGATGCTTTGGAGGTATGGTTTTGTTTCAGCGAGCTTTTCCGTAGCTCGATGAAGCAAGCCGATGTGAGGGTCTGCCCGGACTATCGTTTCACCTTCAAGCTCCATCACTAAGCGCAAGACGCCATGGGCTGCTGGATGCTGTGGACCAAAATTTATCGTATATTGTTGGAGTTCTATCATTGTGTAGCCTCCTTTGAAACCTGACCATCAAGGTAGCGGTTGTCATCGCGAATAACCTTCGGCACAAGAATTCTAGGTTCAATGTCTACCGTTTCATAGATGACTTTTTTCAACAACGCATCGTAGCGCATCTCAACATGACCACTTAAAGGAAAATCTTTACGGAAAGGATGTCCAATAAATCCATAATCAGTCAGAATGCGACGCAAATCGGGATGTCCGTCAAATAGAACCCCAAATAAATCATATGCTTCTCGCTCAAACCAGTTAGCGCCTTTCCAAATTTCATGTACGGAAGGAACAACAAGTTTCGATTCATCAAGGTACACTTTTACACGTAATCGATGATTAAGTGTTGTTGATAATAAATGGTACACAACTGCAAAACGAGGGTTTTGCCATTGAAACGCCTTTAACTCCCCTGTCTCCACTGCTCGCGAAAAGCCTTTCTCTGATGCAGCTTCCGTTTCCCAGTCATACTGGCCATATGTTAGATAATCGACAACACATAAATCAATCAGCTGATCAAAGGCAAACGCTTTCGAAGCGCATAGCGATTGCATGACAATATAGATATTAGCCGGATCACAAACCGCGGTAACTTCAGTATTTTCTGTTTCAATTGATGAAATGAGATTAGGCAACCCCACATGTAATTGATTAACCAAGTCATCCGATTTTGTCATCTAATGAGCACCTTTATATTCTTTGAGCTTGCCAGCAGATATTTAACTTGGGATAGGTGGTCTTGTTTAGACCACAACATACTCTCCGTTGCCAGATATCGACATTCAAATTTCTATGATTGATTTCCGTTTAATTTTATTTTGTAACTGAATAATTCCATACAAGAGAGCTTCTGCAGTAGGTGGACAACCTGGTACATAGA
>JBIIJL010000103.1:0-6224 GCA_044233795.1 Legionella sp.
ATACGCATAACTTTAGGTTGGTTATAAAAAAACACAATGATCTCCATTTGCTTAAGTGGAATAAAATATAGATTATGATACTATAGAAGTTACACATTGATAAACCTCTAAATTCTGACAATTCGCACAAATAAATAATAATTAGCCACTGGAAGGCACTCTGTGATAAGAAATATCACCCGCCCCTCAACTGCACGTTGTACATTACCCATGTATGTTGGATTCTTTTTTATTAAGCGAACCAAATGGGGTCAGTTGTAGTCGATTAGGTTCATTTATGGCAATTTCTCATGACAGTGTTAATCGCTTTTTGAATAGAGAATCCTATTCGCCAAGCGATTTATTCGGTGAAGTTAAATCGATGGTAAATATGAAAGGAGGAACGCTGAGCGTGGATGATAGCGTTCTTGATAAACCTTATGCTCATTACATTGCTTTGGTTGGTCATTATTGGTCTGGAAAACATCATGTGGTTGTAAAGGGCATCAACCTCATTACACTCTATTACACCGACCCACATGGACAGCACCAGCCTGTTAATTTTCGTGTTTCTGACAAAGCCGAAAATAAAACGAAAAACGACTACTTTCTAGATATGTTGGCTGAGATTTTGGCCTGGGGGCTTGAGCCGGCATTTGTTACAGGGGATAGCTGGTACAGTTGCGTAAAAAATCTGAAGACGATAAAAAACCATCAGCTGGGATTTCTCTTCGCACTAGAAAGCAACCGCCTGGTTTCTATTGAAGAGGGCATGTGGATTCAAGTTCAAAAGCTTGATATACCAGATGATGGATTAGCGGTTTGGTTACGACATTTTGGGCAAGTGAAGCTTTTTAGGACACACTTAAAGGATCAGGTGCGCCATTACGCAATATACTTACCTGATATAAATGACCCTACTGATAATGGTTCAAAACACAGTTCTTTTAATAGGCTTGATTTTGAAAAACTGCACGACCAGCATTGGCAGATCGAACAATACCATCGTTCAATCAAGCAAGTTTGTAATATTGAAAGCTTTCAAGTTAGAGGAAAAACAGCAGTAAAAAATCATCTTTTTGCAGCTATATTTGGATATATTGAGCTCCAGCGGCTACGAGCAATGGATGTGATTACTAATTGTTATAAATTACGTCGGCAGCTATTCAATGAGGTTATTGCTTCTTTTATAGGGTCGTTCGCTCCAGGCATCGAGCATATGAATTCGAAATTTCAGGCTGTTGTCAATGCGTAACTTCTATACCATTATTTAAACCAAAAAACTCTCTACATGAAGTGGTGGTGCCATCTGAGCGGGGGGCTGTACAGTAGTTTGTGTAAGCAAGCATAATCTATTTATCCACTGAGAAATATATCCTCAGTTATTACCGTGCCCCCTGGATTTTGGTTGGAGATGGTGCCTATGCCTGCATGGCGTTGGCCAAAACTTGTGTAAAAAGTGACGCAACACTTATATCAAGACTACGGCTGGATGCGCAATTGTATGAATTACGCAACGGGAAAACGCGGAAGGAATCAAGTTAAAGGCCTGCGTATCGAGCTCAGGGAATGACTGGAAGATCCAAGCCAAATATACGGTAAAATGGTATGGTGGTGAACAACGATCCCTTGAGTGCTTAACCTTTGAATGCCTGTGGTATCATGCTGGCGAGCTACCTTTAAAACTGCGAATTGTGCTGGTTAAAACACCGGGGGGTAAAAATGAGGCTGAGACATTTTTTAGTACCGATATTAAAATCTCTCCAATGCAAATTATCGAGTGGTTTGTTCTGCGCTGGAATATAGAGGTCACGTTCGCAGAGACCCGCGCCCATTTAGGCATAGAGACTAAGCGACAATGGTCAGATAAGGCTATTGCAAGAACAACGCCGATGCTTATGGTGCTGCTCTCAATATTGGTACTGGTTGCAGTTAAAATGGATGAAACTAAAAAATTATTAGTGCAAGAAACAACGTCATGGTGTGACAAAAAAGGCGAGCTAATTTTAGCTGATATTATCATGATCATAAGAAAATCATTATGGGTCAAACTGTATTTTTTGACGTCTAAAAATCACGAGAATAATATGGACTCTTCAAAAATAACCGAAAAAATGCTAACTTATTGATTTATCAGCTGGCCTTGGCCTCATAATTGGCTAAACTTGAGCAAAAATCTGCCCCTTCATTTTGGCTTACCCAGATACCAAGCAATTCCTTTTGTCCTTCCATGTTAACGGCAAGAGCTAAATAAACGATTTATTGATAATCCTCTTGTCCTCTCGAACTTTAATCACTAAAGCATCCAAATAAAGAATTGGGTAAACCTTATCTAAGGGCCGTGATTGCCAAGCTTCGTACTGCATCGGTCACATTAGAAATTAGCGTGGGAGAGGCTTCAACACCGTACAACTCTTCGAGTTGAGCTGGAATATCACGAGTGGTCATGCCGCGGGCATATATAGATATGATCTTGTCATCAAATCCTTCAAGACGCGTTTTGTGTTTTGGGATAAGCTTTGGAGTAAAGGTGCCATCTCTGTCACGCGGAATACCTAGATCCATGTCACCTTGTTCGCCTTTAAGCGTCTTAGGTGTGTAGCTATTCCTTATATTACCGCTTGTGTTGGTGCTTTGGCCATGTTTCTCATACCCGAGGTGGGTGGTGGATAGCTCAGCCTTCAGAGATCGCTCTATTAGAGCCTTGGTTATCTGTTTTACAAGACCTGACTGACCCAGTATATCTTCAGGGGTTTTACAGCCCCCAAAGCAAAGTCTTCAAACAAAAAATAGAAGCATGAAAACAAGCTTTGTCTAAACTTTGGGGTGTTGTATCCGAAGCGATAAAGCCTGTGATAGGTTTTGTTCGTATAATGGATGAGCCATTCATTATCAAGTCGCTTTTAGTAAGGGATTAAATCATTATCGTGAATTTTATACAAAAGGCACCTGCCTTATGCAGATGGAGCGCTCACGCATGAAATCCGATCAAACTACAGAAATAAATACTATTTAGCGACACCGACTAGCTGGTCGCTGTCGCTAAATTGAATTTGTACAAAAAATTCGCAGACAACCATTTTTTTAGCTGTTTTTATGGCTTTATTTTAATCTTTCGCGCTATAATTTGTCCAAATTAATTTGGAGTTATTGTTATGCCAAGACAAGCCGACGAACATTTGTATAGAAAGGCGATAGAATGGATTCGTGAAAATCCTCAAGACCAACACCTTTCAGAAGAGATAAAACAAGCTTTTTTGAGTTTTAATACCTTGCCACTTGAGAATAAAATTCAACTTCTCATCACCTTAAAAAAGCTGTTAAACACGACTGGTTTACCTGAAGCGATTGAACAATCGTTTCCCTGGCTGATGGTTGACTTAGATGAACTACCTGATGAACTGCTTTTGGAAATTGGATCTCATTTGAAGAATGAATCAGATATGAGCCATTTAGTGAGCGCCTCAAAAAGAATGTACTCTCTTTTCCAACCAAAACGCCTACTAAATGAATTTCTGCAACGAATCGCTTATGGAGAGGAGGATAAGGCAGAAGGGCTATTTACAGCCATATACCAACGAAATGTAGAAAAGATACAACAAGCCTTACTGTATCAAGGAAGATTTACAGATTATTCCGGTCGAATTTTCAAATGTTCAGCTTATGAGTACGCCTATTGGGCGAAAGATACGCACATGTGTCGAATGCTAGAGAGTTATATGGATGATGCTACCAAAGCAGAAATGTTAGCACGTGTTACAGAGCTAGAGCGCACGGGACTTCCTTATACCCAACACGGTGTTGCCTACTGCACGCATCATTTTGATTTAATGCCATTGATAAATGCACTTCGATTTTACGTTGATAACTATGATGCATGGCATGCTGCAAGGAACTGGGCTGCAATGGAAGCTGCTTGGATGAATGTGGGCCTTGCGCAGCGCGATGTGCCTGCTCATGTGGCTCAAGAATATTGTAGGCCGGACCGTACATTTGGTCCCCGCTCACCTTTTAATGAACCTGCATTTCGACGAATTTTAACTTTTTATAATTGGATTACTACGCGGGAGGAGTCCTGGTTTCCTTTAACATCTGCTAATTCTGGTCTCGGTTTTCATTTTGCTTTAACACGCTGCGGGCGGCGGGGGTGGTTCGGCGGGCTGGCGCGGCCTGAGTGTGAGTTCGCGGCCTTTGATTTGTCGGCCGTTAGCCACCTAGATGAAGTGAGAACCGTCGATCTCACACAGTCGCGTGAACGTTTGAGCCCACTGCCAATATCGCAGAGTATGAGTGTTTGATTGCATCCCGTTCGAGTAGAGTTGCGGCGATGCTTTTCGCCGCACTATTTCGACAGATTTGAATAAACCACCTCATGATTTCTTCGTATTGCAAGCTTTGTGACGATTTCACCCACGACGTGCACCAACGATTCAAGTAACTCCTGATTCGTCAGAGAGACTGAATGACCAGCAGGTGCCGAAGCGTTCCCCACCATGGAGGTTAAATACTGTTCAGATTGTTTTTGATTGGCTGAATCAAACGAGTTAAGATAGAGGCCACTAAAAAATTGCGATAAGGGTCCGCGAAGGGCTATGCCATTATCAGCATTCTTATAACCCCGCATTTTTTCAATGGGGTTCTTGATAATATGTTTCCAACATTGACTACACATCGGGGTCGCTATAATAGCGTTTCAGGTTCTGAATTAATACGAGTCGTTTTTAGTAAGGGATAAAAACATTATCGTGAATTTTATACAAAAGGCACTTGCCTTATGCAGCTGGAGCGCTCCCGCATGAAATCCGATTAAACTACAGAAATAAATTGAATTTGTACAAAAAAATCGTAGTCAACCATTTTTTTAGCCGTTGGTGTGATTTTATTTTAATCTTTCATGCTATAATTTATCCAAATTATTTTGGAGTTATAGCTATGCCAAGACAAGCCGACGAACGTCTGTATAGAAATGCGATAGAATGGATTTGTGAAAATCCTCAAGACCAACACCTTTCAGAAGAGATAAAACAAGCTTTTTTGAGTTTTAATACTTTGCCACTAGAGAATAAAGTTCAGCTACTCATCACCTTAAAAAAGCTGTTAAACACGACTGGTTTACCTGAAGCGATTGAACAATCGTTTCCCTGGCTGATGGTTGACTTAGATGAACTACCTGATGAACTGCTTTTGGAAATTGGATCTCATTTGAAGAATGAATCAGATATGAGCCATTTAGTGAGCGCCTCAAAAAGAATGTACTCTCTTTTCCAACCAAAACGCCTACTAAATGAATTTCTGCAACGAATCGCTTATGGAGAGGAGGATAAGGCAGAAGGGCTATTTACAGCCATATACCAACGAAATATAGAAAAGATACAGCAAGCCTTACTGCATCAAGGAAGATTTACAGATTATTCCGGTCGAATTTTCAAATGTTCAGCTTATGAATACGCCTATTGGGCGAAAGATACCCACATGTGTCGAATGCTAGAGCGTAATATGGATGATGCTACCAAAGCAGAAATGTTAGCACGTGTTAGAGAGATAGAGCGCATGGGACTTCCGTATACCCAACACGGTGTTGCCTATTGCACGCATCATTTTGATTTAATGCCATTGATAAAAGCACTTCGATTTTACGTTGATAACTATGATGCATGGCTTGCTGCAAGTAACTGGGCTGCAATGAAAGCTGCTTGGATGAATGTGGGCCTTGCGCAGCGCGATGTGCCTGCTCATGTGGCTCAAGAATATTGTAGGCGGGACCGTGCATTTAATTCCCGGCCACTTCTTGATGAACCTGCATTACCACGAATTTTAACTTTTTATAACTGGGATACTACGCGCGAGGAGTCCTGGTTTCCTTTAACATCTGCTAATTCTGGTCTCGGTTTTGATTTTGCTTTAATGCGTGCGCCCGATGGCGGCTTTGCGTACGCCCGGGGATCTGCCTACGTGGCAGCCTTAGATTTGGCGGCCGTTGGCCGCCTAGCTGAAGTGAGAACCGACGATCTCACGCTTTTGCGTGAACATTTAAACCCACCGGCGGCTCCGAGTATGAGTGTTTGATTGCAGCTTGCTCGAGTAGAGTTGCGGCGATGCTTTTCGCCGCACTATCTCGATAGACTTGAATAAACCACCTCATGATTTCTTCGTATTGCAAGCTTTGTGACGATTTCACCCACGACGTGCACCAACGATTCAAGTAACTCCTGATTCGTCAGAGAGACTGAATGACCAGCAGGTGC